>CAZBWD010000073.1:0-8776 GCA_964495585.1 uncultured Thermotogae bacterium | reverse complement strand
TCCAGTGCCTGTTCGATGAACGTGTATTTCCCCATGGTCCTTGCTCCTCCCGTGCTCCCGTGGGTTGATGCCTCAATACTAAGGGAACGGTCGTGCGGTTTCCACGCGGATCGCTATCGACCCCGGCGTCGAGGGGCTAGAGGGTTTCCAGAAGCTCAAAGGCCGACCGCAAGAGCGGAATGGTGATCGAGCCGCCGATCAAGAGGGCGATGGCGAGCGCCTCCTCGATCTCCTCGTGCGTGGCCCCGGCCTGGCTCGCCCGAACCAGGTGATAGGTCACGCAGTCCTCGCAGCGCAGGACGGTCGAGGCGACGAGGCCGAGCAGCTCCTTGTACTTGCTGGGGATCGATCCCGATTCGAAGGCGTCGTGATCCAGGGCGAAGAACCGCTTGATCGGAAGACCGGCCTGCGCGAGAAGCCGCTCATTCTGACGGGCGCGCCTGGCGAAGAACTCCTCCTTGTGCTCCATACCTGGCTCCTGGCTCGATCTTTTCACCCTTACCACGCAGGAACGCCTCCGCCGCGGCGAGGATCCGGCGGGCGTCCTCGTAGGTCAGAAGGTCCCGCGCTTCGGGATATGAGACCCAGCGGGCGCCGAGGTGCTCACGGGTCAGGGTGACCGGCCCCATCGTGCAACGGCCGAGGAAGTGGACGACGACCTTGCGCGCCGGCCTTCCCTCGCGCGTGAACCGGAACGCGCTGACCTCGCGGAACCCCGGGATAATGTCGATTGCGCCGATCCCGGTTTCCTCCCGGACCTCCCTCAGGCCGGCCGCCACCTCGTCCTCGCCGTCTTCGATGTGCCCCTTGGGGAATCCCCAGTAGGAACCGCTGCGGTGGCGAAGCAAGAGGTAGCGCCGCTCGCCGTTCTGCGGTGCAAAGAGGACAAACCCCGATGAGCGTTCCGGAGGTTCGTCCTCAGTTGATTTCGATTTCATTGTCGTTGCGGTCGAAGACCCGCGGGTTGAGTGCCAGGCTGCGCAGTTCGCGCAGCAGGACCTTGAACGACTCCGGCAGGCCGGGCTTCGGGAACTCCTCTCCCTTGAGGATCGCCTTGTACAGCTGGATCCGGCCCCGTGTGTCGTCCGACTTTACGGTGAGCATCTCCTGGAGGAGCGCGGAGGCGCCGTAGGCTTCCAGCGCCCAAACCTCCATCTCCCCGAGCCGCTGACCGCCGAACTGCGCCTTGCCGCCGAGCGGCTGCTGGGTGATCAGGGCGTACGGGCCGGTGGACCGGGCGTGGATCTTCTCATCGGCGATGTGCTCCAGTTTGACGATGTACATCATCCCGACGGTGATCGGCCGGGCGAACGGCTCCCCGGTCCGGCCGTCGCGCAGGGTCACCTTCCCATCGTAGTCGTCGCCTTCGGCCAGCCCGGCCTCTTCGCGTGCCTCGTGCAGCTCGGTCATGATCTCCTCTTCCTTCGCGCCGTCGAAGACAGGCGATGCCATGTACTGGCCCTTGAGCTTGGCGAGCCAGCCGAGGTTCGTCTCGAAGATCTGACCGAGGTTCATGCGGGAGGGGACCCCCATCGGGTTCAGGACGATGTCGAGCGGTGTGCCATCGGGAAGGAACGGCATCTCCTCGGTTGGACGGACGGTCGAGATGACCCCTTTGTTCCCGTGGCGGCCGGAGAGCTTGTCCCCGACGGAGATCTTCTTGCGCTGGGCGATGAACACCTTCACCAGCTCGTTCACCCCGGCGTCGAGCTCGTCGCCCTGGTCGCGGGAGAACTTCTTCACCTTGATGACCTTCGCGGTCCCCGAGACCGGCGGCATGCGCAATGATGTGTTCTTCACGTTGCGGGCCCGCTCGCCGAAGATGGAGCGGAAGATCTTCTCCTCGGGGGTTGGCTCGGACTCACCGCGTGGGGTGATCTTCCCCACGAGGATATCTCCGGTCCGCACGACGGTCCCCACGCGCACGATCCCGTCCTCACCGAGGTTCTTCAGGTCCTCCTTGGAGATGTTCGGGATGTCGGCGGTGATCTCCTCGGGCCCGAGCTTCGTCTCCTCGGCTTTCACCTCGAACTCCTCGATGTGGATCGAGTCGAGCAGGTTCTCGCGCACGAGACGATCGCTGATGACGATCGCGTCCTCGTAGTTGTACCCCTCGTACGGCATGATCGCGACCAGCAGGTTCCGCCCGAGGGCCAACTCGCCGAGCTCGCTCGACGGCCCGTCGGCGAGGAGATCCCCCGCCTTGACCTCGTCGCCCGCATCGACGACCGGACGCTGGTGCAGGATCGTGTCCTGGTTGGAGCGATCGAAGTTGACGAGCGGATAGACCGCCTTCTTGCGCCCCTTCTTGACGACGATCTCCTGCGCGTCGACCTCCTCGACGACGCCCTCCGCCTCCGAGACGACGAGCATCCCCGAGTCCATCGCCGCCTGCCGCTCCAGTCCCGTCCCGACGAGCGGCGCTTCGGGGCGCAGCAGCGGGACCGATTGGCGCTGCATGTTTGCCCCCATCAGGGCGCGGTTCGAGTCGTCGTGCTCGAGGAACGGGATCAGCGCCGAGGAGACGCCGACGAGCGCCTTCGGGGAGACGCCGATGAAGTCGACCTCCTTCGGGGGAACGAGCCGGACCTCCTCGCGACCGGTCCGGACCTCGACCCGCTCGCCGAGCAACCGCCCGTTCTTCCCGATCGCCGCCGTCGCCGGCGCGATCAGGTGCTTCTCCTCGTCGTCGGCCATCAGGTAGACGATCTCGTCGGTCACCTTCCCGTTGACGACCTTCCGGTACGGCGCGATGAGGAAACCGTAGTCGTTGACGCTCGCATAGCAGGCGAGGGACGTGATCAGTCCGATGTTCTGCCCCTCGGGCGTCTCGATCGGACAGATCCGCGCGTAGTGGGAGGAGTGAACGTCGCGCACCTCGATCTTCGCTCGGCGCTTCGTCAGCCCACCGCCCAGAGCGCTCAGCCGGCGCTTGTGCGTGACCTCGGTCAGCGGGTTGGTCTGCTCGAGGAATTGGGAGAAGCGTCCGGTGTAGAACAGCTGGTTGATCGCCCCCTGCACCGTACGGGTGGAGATCAGCCGACGGATGGTGTCCTTCTCGTCGAGGACGTACTTCGACAGCTTGTCGCGGGCGATCCGCGCCATGCGGGCAAGCCCCGTCCGCAGCGCGTTCTCCGCCAGCTCCCCAGGCAGCCGCACGCGCTTGTTCGCCAGGTGGTCCTTCTCGTCGGTCAGGTCCGGATTGCCTGGAACATCGAGCAGGAACTTGATTGTGCGGACGATGTCAGCCGGGTAGAGGACCGGCTGCTTGAGCCTCAAGCCGAGCTTGCGGTTGACCTTGAACCGGCCGACCGGGGAGAGGTGGTAGCTCGCCGGATGGAAGTACAGGTTCTCGAAGTACTCCGCCATCTGGACCGGTGAGGAGCGGTCGGAGGGACGCAAGCGGTGGTAGACGGCACGCAGGGCGTCCTCCTGGGTCGTGATCTGGTCGTCCTCGAGCGTCTTCTGGATGTAGGGGTCGACGAGTCGGATCGAGGGGAGGCGAGCCTTCTCCAGGATCGCGAGGTGCTCCTTCTGCAGGGCCTCGCCCGCAGCAAGCAGGAGCTTCTTGCCCTTGCTCACGTCGAGCGCGGCGCGGCGGCCGATGTGTTCCTGCAGGGTCTCCACGGTCACCGGCGAGACCGTGTAGCTGTAATAGGACTGGATTCGCGCCTCGGTGAACCCGATCGCCTTGAGCAGAACGGTCGCCAGGACCTTCCCCTTGCGGTCGAGGTTCGCCCGCAGAAGTCCGCGCTTGGTGTCGAGCACCAGCTCGAGCCACGCCCCGAGCTCGGGCAGGAGGTGTCCCTTGTACTGGTCCTTGTCCTCCTGCGTGAAGTAGACGCCGGGGGAGCGGGTGAACTCGTTTACGAGGGCGTTCTCGGACCCGTTGATGATCAGGGTCCCGCGGCTGGTCATCATCGGGAAGTCCCCGATGTACAGCTCGGTCTCCTGAAGGAGCTTGCCCTCCTGGAGGAGACGGGCGGTCACCCGTAGGGGGCGGGAGTAGGTGAGATCCCTGTCCTTGCACTCCCGCTCCGAGTTTCGGGGCTCGCCGAGGTACGGGTTGAGGAACTCCAGGGACAGCCCGTCCTTCCCGTGTCCCTCGATCGGGGAGATGTCCACGAACGCGCGCTTGATCCCCGTGTCGATGAACGTGCGGAACGAGTCCCGCACGTCCTGCAGCAGATAGGGCGGGGGAAGGATCTCCCTGATCCGCCCGTATGACCTCCGTTCTCGATACTTCATGGCACCTCTTCGGGTAAAGGACATTCTGCCCCAAGGCGGCAGGCACCTCAAGGCAGAGCGTCTTCGAAACAGTGAAAAGCTAAGTCACTACTGCTGCAGTTCGACCTCGGCTCCCGCCGCCTCGAGCTTTTCCTTGAGGGTCGCCGCCTCGTCGGGACCCAGGTTCTCCTTGATCGTAGCAGGGAGCTTATCGACGAGTTCCTTGCACTCCTTCAGGCCCTTGCCGGTGATCTCCTTGATCTCCTTGATGACCTGGATCTTCTTCTGGCCGGGGCTCGTCATGACGAGCTTGTAGGTCTCGGCTGCCGGTTCGGCACCGCCCTCGGCAACGGCCCCCGGCGCAGCCGCGACGGCGACCGGCGCCATCATCGCGGCGGAGACGTTGAACCGCTCCTCGATCATCTGCACCAGGTCGGCCAGGTCCTTCACCGTCATCTGCTCGATCTCTTGAAGGATCTCGCTCTTACCCATCTTCCTCCTCCTTATTCCTGTTTCTCACGGGCCTGTGCCACTTGGCTCAGGACGCAGGCCAACTCGCGGATCTTTGCCGCAAGCGTCACGGCCAGGGCCCGCATCGGGCCGCCCAGGAGCATCGCTAGCTTCGCCAAGAGCTCCTCGCGTGTGGGGAGGCTCGCGTAGCGGGAAACCTCCGCCTCGGAGACCAGCGTCCCCTCGAAGACCCCGCCGCGTGGGGCGTACCTCGGCGCGTACTGCTTGCGGCACTCCTCGGTCAACTTGAACGGGAGGGCCGGATCGCCGTATCAGATCGCCACGCTGACCGGTCCGGAGAAGAGGTCGGCGAACGCCTCCAGCCCGGCCTGGCGAGCGGCGATCCGTGCCAGAGTGTTCTTCACGACGCGGTACTCCAAGCCCTGCTTGGTGAACCGCTCCCGCAGCGCCACCATCTCGTTGGCGTCGAGCCCCCGGTAGTCGGCGAGGACCAAGGACACGGCCTTCTCGAACCGCTCCGCGAGCCGGGCGACCTCGTCCTCCTTCACTTGTGTCGGCATCCTACGCTCCCTAGGTCACTTGTTCCGTCGTCGCCCGAATCTCCTCGGGGTCGAGGACGATCCCTGGCCCCATGGTCGAGGCGATCGTCACCTTCACGATGTAGCGTCCCTTTACGCCTTCCTCGGGTCGCCGCTCGGTGACCGCACGGAGGATCGCCTGAAGGTTCTCCTTCAACGCCTCCTTCGCGAACGACGCCTTGCCGAAGATCGAGTGGACGACGCCGAACCGGTCGCTGCGGAACTCCACGAGGCCGCGCTTCAGCTCGCCGATCACCTTGCCGACGTCCTTGGTGACCGTGCCGGTCTTCGGGCTGGGCATCAGGCCACGGGGGCCGAGGACCTTCCCGAGCTTGCCCACCACGGACATCATGTCCGGACTGGCGACGACCTTGTCGAACTCGAGCCACCCGCCGCGGATCTTCTCCGCCAGGTCCTCGCCCCCCACGTAGTCGGCACCGGCCTCCTCGGCCTCCGTCTGGCTTGGTCCTTTGACGAAGGCGAGGACCCGTGCTGTCTTTCCTGTCCCGTGGGGCAGGGCGCACGTCCCGCGCACGATGGTCTGGCTCGGCTTGATCCCCAGGTTGACCGCGATCTCCGCGGTCTCGTCGAACGCGCTCGTCGCCGACGCCTTGAGCTTGTCGATCGCCTCGTCGATTGGGTAGGACCGGGTCGGCTCGATCAGGGCCGCAGCACTCGCATAGCGCTTACTGTGTCTCACGTCTCGACCACCTCGACTCCCATGTTCCTCGCGGTTCCCTTGATGATCTCGATGGCAGACTCGATCTTGTATGTGTTCAAGTCAGGGAGCTTCCGCTCGGCGATCCGCCGGACCTGCTCGGCCGTGATCTTGCCGACCTTCACCCGGTTCGGCTCAGGAGACGCAGATTGTATCCCTGCGGCCATCTTAATCAACTCCGCGGCGGGCGGCTGCTTAAGCACGAAGTCGAAGCTGCGGTCCATGTAGACCGAGATGACGACCGGAATGATCACCCCCGGGGTTTCCTCTTTGGTCGCCTCGTTGAACTTCTTGCAGAAGTCCATGATGTTCAACTTGTGCTCGCCCAACGCCGGGCCCACCGGAGGGGCAGGGGTCGCCTGTCCGGCCGGAATCTGTAGGTTGATTCTCGCGATCGCGTTCTTCGGCATTCTTCCTCCTGCCTATCGACTACAGCTTCTCAATCCCGTCGAACCCGAGCTTGACCGGGGTCTCTCGGCCGAAGATCTTGACCATCACCGTCACTTCCTCTGCGTCCTTGTCGATCTCCTTGACCTCTCCGGTGAAGTCGGCGAACGGTCCCTCCACGATCTCCACGACCTCGCCGACAGAGAAGTCGACCTCGATCTTCGGCTCGCCCGCGGCGACAGGGACCTCCAGAAGCCCGGTCTTCCGCTTGATCAGCTTCATCTCCGGTCCCTCGATCGGCACCGGGGTGAACCGGGATCCGACGTAGCGCACCGCGCCGCGCACACCGTCGATCAGCTCCATCATCTCCTCGTGGTCGAGCCCTATCCGGCTGAAGACGTATCCCGGGAACAGCCTCCGCTTCTCGATCCGCTGGATCGTGATCACGCGCTTGTCCTTGTACTCCTTGACCTTCAGGAGGCCCGAGGCGCGGCTCGGGATCTGATCCGCATCCTCGATCTTGTCCCCCTCCTTGAGCGTGGCGTCCTTGCGCACCTTCCCGAGGTACTTCTCGGGGATGATGCGGGCCTTCGTCTTCCCGTCGGCGTACTCGAAGGTGATCCGGCGCACCTTGTCCCGCGCCACGATCTTCCCCTTGTTCGCCACGACGTAGCGCTCGTCGGAGTCCGTCGTCAGCGGCACGCCGTTGCGGATCTTCTCGCCCACGCGGATGTCGCGGCGGATCCGCTTGTCAGCCGGCACGAGGTACTCCTCCTCGTTGCGGTTCGTCATCTCGATGACCACCCGCTGCAGCGGCTCGAAGTCGATGATCGTCGCCTCCGCGTCCATGTGGCGCGGCGGCTTGCGGGCGATCACCTCCCCGCGGGTCACCCGCTCGTTCGGCTTGGCGACGAGGTCGTACTCATAAGGGATCCGGTACTCGGTCCCCGACCCGTGCCGGCTGCGCGAGGTGATGACCTCCTCCACCGGGACGAGGAAGAAGGTGTCCTCGTCCCCGACGTGGAAGCGCTCGAGCCGCTTCTCCCAGCCGCGTTTGCGCACGCGCTCGTTGAGGTCCTCCTTGACCTTCAACTCGGAGCCGGCGTAGGTCTGTATGGCGTACCACTTCTTTATCGGCATAATGACGAGGGTCTTTAAAGCGAGATGAGGAACTGGAGGATGCCCTGGACGATCGTGTCCACTCCCCAGATGTAGAGGGTCAGGAGGACCACGACAAGGAGGACCAGCCCGGTGAAGGCGATGACCTCGTTGCGCGTGGGCCAGCTGACGCGGGCGACCTCTCCGCGTACCCCTTTCAAGAAGCCGTTGATCTTCTCGAGCATCTCTTCAAGCCCCCCTTTTCTCCTTGGGCGACGTTTCTTGCAGGCCCGGGAGGAGTCGAACCCCCAGCCTTCCGATTTGGAGTCGGATGCTCTGCCAATTGAGCTACGGGCCTAGCGAAGGTCCAGCGACTAGACCTCCTTGTGTGTCGTGTGCGCGCGACACCACTTGCAGTACTTGTTCAGCTGGAGCTTCTCGCGGACGTTGTTCTTGTTCCGCTTGGTGTGGTAGTTCCGGTGTCCACACTCCCCGCAAGCCAGGGTCGCATGGATCACGGTCTCCCCTTTCTTCGCCATGGGATACCCCTACTCCATGATCTTGGTGACCACGCCGGCGCCGACCGTTCGGCCGCCCTCGCGGATCGCGAACCGGAGCCCCTCCTCCATGGCAATAGGGTGGATCAGCTCGCCGATGACCTTGACATTGTCTCCTGGCATCACCATTTCCACGCCCTCGGGAAGGTGAATCACGCCGGTCACGTCCGTGGTGCGGAAGAAGAACTGTGGCTTGTAGCCGTCGAAGAACGGGGTGTGCCGTCCACCCTCATCCTTGCTCAGGATGTAGACCGACCCCTCGAACTTGGTGTGCGGGGTGATCGTCTTCGGGGCGGCGATGACCTGTCCACGCTCGATCTCGTCCTTCTCGATCCCGCGCAGGAGGATTCCCACGTTGTCGCCGGCGATCGCGTAGTCGAGCGTCTTGTTGAACATCTCGAGGCTCGTGGCGACCGTCTTCTGGATCTGATCGTGGACGCCGACGATCTCGATCTCCATCCCGGGCGTGATCTTCCCGCGCTCCACGCGGCCGGTCGCGACCGTGCCGCGTCCCTTGATCGAGAAGATGTCCTCGACCGGCATCAGGAACGGCTTGTCCTCTTCGCGATCCGGCAGCGGGATGTACTCGTCGACGGCCTTCATCAGCTCGATGACGCACTCCGTATCGGGATGTCCTACCTCGTCGCCGTGCTCCATCGCCTTCAGCGCCGATCCCTTGATGATCGGGATCTCGTCGCCCGGGAACTCGTACTCGGTGAGGAGCTCGCGGATCTCCATCT
>CAZBWD010000072.1:0-8903 GCA_964495585.1 uncultured Thermotogae bacterium | reverse complement strand
GTACAGGCCGCCTTCGCTGCGCAGGTGGAGCTCCGCCTCGCGCCGTCCGCGCCGGGCGCCCTGCGCCTCGAGCAGCCGGCGCTCGCGAACGAGGTCGGCACGGCGGTGGACGACCCGGACCGGGGTCCGCTGCTCGATCCGGCCGACCAGGCCCAGAAGTGCCTCCCGCAGCCGCGACTCGGCGACCTCCTGCTCGAAGGCGATCCGCGCGCGGTAGGTCTTTTCCCCGCGCTCCTCCTTGATCCAGGCCACGGTCTCCCGCGGGACGAACCGCAGGCCGAGGACCCTCACCTTGCCTGCGGCCGATGCGTTGACCGCCTCCTCCAGGGCCGCGAGGTCGAGGTGCCGGGACCGCGGTGCCTCGACCTCGAGGACAAACGGCCGGCCCGGGCCGAGCATCCGCGCATCGATGTCCTCCCGCCCGGCGCCGTGGAGGTGGGCGTCGCTCCCCCCAGCGGCGGCGAGGAACGGGGCGGCGATGAGCTCCTCGACCGACTCGGGGTACTGCTTGCCGGTGAACCCGCAGGCCGAGCATCCCCGCCCGCGGCACCGACGGCACGGCCAGCGGGTCTGGGGGATCCCGCGGACGAGCTTGCAGTAGCGGCCGTAGACATAGAGCGACAGGACGTGGCAGTGCACCGCCCCCCGCTCGATGTCGAGGAGGAACGAGAGGTGCGGGTGGGAGAGGTCGACCGTCCCGTGGCCGGCCAACCGCTCGAACGCCTTGCCGGCCTCCCGGTTGAACGCGTGCTTCAGCGGCTCGGCCTGCCCGGTGGGGAACCGCTCGTCGAAGAACCGCTCCATCTGGCGAACGCGAGCCGGGAGACGGACCCCAAAGAGGTACGTCTCGAATTCGATCCCCTCGACCGCATCGAGGGCGCGCCGCGCCCACCCCGGCACGCGGTCGAACAGGCCCCCACAGACCCAGCACGCACCGGCCGGACCCGACCCAGGTGCATCCCCCGCCCCCAGCAGGGAGAGGACGGTCCGCAGCGACCGGCCGCGCTGCGCGTTCGACAGGCCGTGTCCCAGCCGCGCAAACGCCCTGCCGAGGCAGTGATCACAGGTCGGCCCGGCCGCGAGGATCGCTGCCGCCGCCGCGAGGAGCCGCTCGGGCGTCATGCCATCCTTCGTGGTCATCGCGACGCTCCGTACCGCTGGTAGTAGGTCATCTCCAGATCATCCCGCATGAACCCCAGCGCTTCCAGGTCCTCATGGGCCGGGCTTGTGAGGATCGGCGTCCCGTCCCACTCCTGCACCCGGATCCTCCGGACCCGTGGCTCCCGTCGCAGGAGCTCCGGCAGGAGGGCGAGGGCCTCCCTGCGGCCGGCCCGGTCCAGGTCCACGAGCGGCGTGAGCCGCGCCCCGCGGTTCTCCACGGCGAGGATCGGGACCCCACCGCGCAGCACGAGATCGTTTCCCACGTGGCGGCGAAGCGGCAGATCCCGGCCGGCCGCGTCACGCAGCGGAAACAGCCCGCCCGGGCCGTAGGGGTTCGCCGGATCGAGGGTCGAGAGCAGGACGAGCCCTGCCCCCCGCGGCGGGGCGAACAGCCGCTCGAGGGTCTGCGGTGCGGCGAACTGGCTCCCCGAGAGGCTGCGGACGAACAGCCCCCGCTCGACGCGGCCCTGCCACTCCCAACGGGTGAGCACCGGGTAGACCGTGCCCCAGGAGACCGGCAGGTCGGTGAAACTCTCGCGGAAGACCACCCCGCGGCGGGCGAGCAGCCGCACGAGGAGCGCCTCGAGGGCCCTGTCGTCCGAGCCGTCGGGAGCGGCGACCCCAGGGATGACGGAGAACCGGCCGATCCCGCCGGCCCAGCCGCGCGCGCGCCGGCCGGCCTGCCACAGCGCCCCGGCCGGCCGGCCGGCGCGGATCGGGGCGAGGGAGTCGTTCGTCACCCGTCCGGCCCAGATCAGGTCCCACAGCGCCTCGGCAACCCGGGACGGGGGCGCGTCCGCCGCGCGGGCGATCTCGTCGAGGAAGCTCGCCCCGCGCGCGGCGAGGACCTCGAGGACATGGGCGCAAAGCGGCTCCGCCGGCACCTCCTGCGGCGGGAAGAACTGCAGGAAGTGCGGCAGGTCATCGCGCGGGGTGAACACGATCCGCCGGACCGTCTTTCCGGCGGTCTCCCCGCGCCAGACGAACGCGCCGGTCTGCAGGAGCACCTCCAGGTGGTTGTGCCGGTAGCCGCGCACCCGCGCTGCCAAGACCCGCTCCCAGGCCGGCAGGGGCAGCGCGCACCAGGAAAGCTGCGTCAGGACCTCCCGCAGACCGTCCGGCCCGGAGAGCGGCCTGGTGACATGCTCAAGGTCGAGCAGGAGCCCACAGAACCGCTCCGGCGGAACCGTCCGGGCGGATCCGCGGCGCACCGCCAGGGTGAGCCGACGGATCCCCTCGGCGACGCGGGGGTCGACCACGGCCGGACCGTCAGCACGGACGGTCCGCACGAGATTCATCCCCGAGAGGATCCCTCCGAGCCGCTCAGAAGACAGGCCGTAGCGGGCGCCAAGCTCGTCGGGGCGGACCAGGGCGTGGGCAGCGAGGTACCGACCGACGAGAAAGGCCTGATCGTCGAACGAACCGCTCTGGTAGCGTGCCACATCCTCCGCGGCGACGTAACGGAGCGGATTCTCCACGCCGTCGACCGTCGCCCACGCCACGCGGCCGTCGGCGAGGAGGTCCGGGAGCGCGGCGAGTGCCTCGGGTTGGACACGACAGGCGAGCTCCTCGGGGGTCAGGTCGCCGAGCCGCCGCAGAAGCTCGACGAGCTCGGTTCCGTCCCGCGCCCGGCCGGTCGGCGTCAGGCCCTGCAGCCGTTCCTCCATGACATCGACCGCGCTCGCGTCAAAGAGATGAACCGGAACCTGTGCCCCAAGGAAGGCCGCGACGGTCTCCTGGTCGACCCGGCTGCCGACGGGGAGCGGCTTGGGGGTGTCCCACTCGTAGAAGTTCGCCGCGGTGAAGTCGAAGAGGAGCGAGGCGGCAAACGGAGAGGGGTGCCTGCCACGTCGGACGACGAACCGTACCTGCCCCTGTTCGTGGGCGCGGAGGAGCGCCTGCAGGGCCCGCACGGGCAGGTCGTCCTCCATCACCTCACGGTAGGCCTCGACGACGATCGGGAACGAGGGGTAGCCCCGCGCCAGGGCGAGCAGGTCCCGGCCGCGCAGCCGTTGGAGCCACAGCGGGGTCCGCTTCCCGGGCCGCTTCCGTGGGAGCAGGAGGGCCCGGCCCGCGCCCTGGCGGAACCGCAACCCGAAGAGCGGGGAGTCCTCGACCTGCGCCATGATGAGCCGCGCGACATCCCGGCTTCCGATCGAGGAGAGAAGGCCGATCGCCTCCTCTATGGACCGATCCCCGAGCTTGAACAGGATCCCGGTATCGGAGTGCACAGCGTGGGGAGCCGGCCCGCCGCCCTCCTGCCACCGGGCGAGGGCGGCGAGGAGGAAGGCGAGGTGGAACGCCCGGCCGTACGGGGAGAGGACCGCGAGGCACGGATCGCCGAGCTCGTTGCGGAAGGCGTCGAGAAGAAGGGTGCGATCGTCGGGGATCTCCGCGCCGTCCTTGCACTGATCCTCAAGGTAGCGGGCGAGGTTCCACGCGGCCGTCGCGTCGAGCGCGCACTCCGAGCGCAGCCACGCCTCGAACCCCGGCCGGTCGAGCCGCTCCTTGCACGACCGCAGGAACGCCCCGACCCGCTCCCCGAACTCGGCGTCACGACCCAGGCCCTCGCCGCGCCAGAACGGCATCTGCGCCTCGTGCTCCGCCGAGGGCGCGACCAGGACCCGGTCGATCCCGATGCGGGTGATCCGCCAGCGTCCGGTCCCCAGGAGGATCGTCTCGCCGACCCGGCGTTCGTAGATGAACTCCTCGTCCAGCTCTCCGAGCCGCGCGCCGCCCTCTTCGACGAGGACCGGGTACTGGCCGGTGTCGGGGATCGCACCGCCGTTCAGGACCGCCACCCGCCGACTGCCGGGAAGCGGATAGAGCCGGTCGTGTACGCGATCCCAGGAGATGTGCGGCCGCAGGTGAGGGGCCGCGGGGGTCGCGTACTCCCCGCTGACCAGCCCGACCACGGAGCGAAACACCGCCTCGGGCAGGCCCTGGTACGGGGCGGCCCGCCGGACGAGGGCGAAGGCGTCCGCCACGGGAAGCTCCTCGACCGCCACCATCGCCACAAGCTGCTGGGCGAGCACGTCGAGCGGCGCGCGCGGGACGTGCACCGCGGAGATCTCGCCGTGCCGCATGGCGCGGCTCAGGGCGGCCATCTCCAGAAGATCGTCACGGGTCTTCGGCAGGAGGCGGCCGACGCTCGCCGCGCGATAGAGGTGCCCGGCGCGGCCGACCCGCTGCAGGCCGCGGGCGACGGAGTGCGGGGACTCGACCTGGCAGACGAGGTCGATCGCCCCCATGTCGATCCCCAGCTCGAGCGACCCGGTCGCCACGAGGGCGGGGATGCGGCCGGCCTTGAGGTCCGCCTCGATCGCGGCACGCTTCTCCTTGGAGACGCTCCCGTGGTGTGCCCGAACGAGGGGGTACCCGACGCGACGGTTCAGCTCGGAGGCGATCCGTTCCACGGTGCGGCGGTTGTTGGCGAAGATCAGGGTCGAGCGGTGCGCCTCGACGAGCCCGAGCAGCCGGTCATAGACGGCCGGCCAGATCGACGGGGGCCCGGAGCCTTCCCGCGGCAGGTCGGCCATGTCCTCGACCGGCGAGATCACCGCCAGGTCCATGTCCTTGCGCATCCCCGCATCGACAATCCGCACCGGGCGCGGTGTGCCGGCCGCGTCGATCCCGCCGAGGAACCGGGCCACCGCATCGAGCGGCCGCTGCGTCGCCGAAAGGCCGATGCGGACGAACGGCCGGCCGGTGAGCCGCTCGAGCCGCTCCAGAAGGAGGGACAGGAAGCTCCCCCGCTTGTTCCCGCACAGGGCGTGGATCTCATCGACGATGACGGTGCGAACCGTCCGCAGGCCCTCGCGGCTGCGCTCCGCGGTGAGCAGCAGGTGGAGGGACTCCGGCGTGGTGACGAGGATCCGCGGCGGGCGGCGGACCATCCGTTGGCGCTCCGTGCTCGTCGTGTCGCCGGTCCGCACCCCGACGGTCACCTCGGGCAGGTCCTGCCCCAGGGTTTCCCCGGCGCAGCGGATCCCCGCGAGCGGGTCGCGGAGGTTGCGCTCAATGTCGGCCGCGAGCGCCTTGAGCGGCGAGAGGTAGAGGATCTCGACGCCTCGGGATCGGCCATCCGGGTGCGCGAACAGGTCGTTGATCGCAAACAGGAAGGCCGCGAGGGTCTTGCCCGACCCGGTCGGAGCGAGGATGAGGGTGTGCTCGCCACGGGCGATCACCGGCCAGCCGAGCACCTGCGGCGGGGTGGGCGCGGCGAAGCTCTCAGAGAACCAGCGACGCACCGCTGGGTGGAAGAGGGCGAGGACACCCGTCTGCGTCATGGCTCAGTCATTCTCACCCATCGGTGATGAAGCGACAAGCCGGCTATCCGTTATCCCGCCTCTTGCATTTCTTTCCCTTTTATGCTATAGTGAAACTAATACTCGACAAAGGCAAACCCGAGCGAAAGCCGGGGACGCAAAGCTACGGGCCTAAAGGAGGAACCTATGGCCGCCGAGCCGCCGAAGGTGCGCAGGCTTGTTTTGGCTTGTTTTATTACAATTGTGATCGGGTCCGTCGCTGCAGTCGGTGAGGACGTCCAGACGTCGTCAACCACGCTTGCCGACCTTCTCGCGGGGATCCACAACGCGCCCACACTCACCCAAGACCAGAAGATTCAGCTTTCCGCTGATCTGACCGATCTCGTGAACGACGGGACCGCCTCGGTCTCCGATCTCTCGTCTCTCCTCTCCCTTGTCGATCTGGGCTCCGTCTCTTCTCAGGGGACGGGTTTCGCGGTGGCGGCACTGGAGGCCGCGTTTGAGGCCCTCTCCGGGGGGCTTGAGCCGGCCACGGTGGCAGACGCCCTCTCGCGGGCTCTTGCAGCGGGCGATGTGGGGGTCATCCGTGCTTTATCCCGGCTGCAAGATGACTCGTCCGGTGCCGCCGTCGCGATACGAGACAGCCTTGCGACAAGCAGTTATGACGCGACAGCCGTCGCTTCCCTCACCTCACAGATCCAAGGCCTCGTCTCCCAGGGGGTCCCAGCCGGGATCCTCGTCCGTCTCGTGAAGCAGGGCCTTCGTGCCGGTCTATCCAGTTTCGACCTCACCGCTTCTCTCGCGGAGGTCGGCTCCCTGATCACCTCCAAACACACGCCACCCGGACAGGCAGCAAACCAGGTCCAAAACCAGGGAGCATTCGAGAGAACCCACCAAACCCGAGACCGGCATGAGGCCCTGGGAGAGAAGCCGCAGGGAAGCGACGGCGCGGCAGCCCATCGGAATCAACAAGGACATAAGAACAAGCGGAACAGCAAAGACTAGTACTTGCTTGCGTAAGTAAGCGCCATGCCGGACTGCGGCTAGAACCGACAGCGGACCTCAAACCGCGTTCCGCGATTTTAGCCCGCTAAGTACTAGACCGTCCTCATACCTCCTTATTGCGGTTCCGAGCCTGCAAGCAGGCCCCGAAAAAAGCCGGGGTCTGCTTGTTTCTCCTCCCCGTGCCGTCACGTCCCCCACCTTCTTGCATGGTCAGGCGGCATGGCCTAGGATAGTCTTCCCATGGGCGATCGATCCCTTGTGCCGCTTCTTGCCGCATCCCTGATCTTCCTCGGAACCTACGCCGGTGTACTCTCCGAGCGGGTCCACCGCACGATCGTCGCCCTGGCTGGCGCGATCACCATGATCGCGGTCGGCGGATGGTTGTCCTTCTACGGGCTCCCACAGGCCGGCACGGCAATCGACTTCAACACGATCAGCCTGCTCCTGGGGATGATGCTCATCGTCGGGATCCTGAACAAGACCGGTCTGTTCCCGTACCTCGCGATCCACACCGTCCAGCTCACCAAGGGGGAGCCACAGCGGGTGATGCTGGCGCTCGGCCTGTTCACGACGCTCATCTCGATGGTCCTCGACAACGTGACCACGATCATGGTCGTCGCACCGGTCACGCTTTCCATCGCCGAGGTGATGGAGATCAGCCCGGTGCCGCTCTTGATCGGGGAGGCGGTCCTGTCGAACACCGGCGGCGTAGCCACGCTGATCGGCGATCCACCGAACGTCCTTATCGGCTCGGCGGCCGGCCTGAGCTTCAACGACTTCCTCATTCACCTCGCCCCGATCGTCGTCGTCGCCTGGCTGGTCACGCAGGCGCTCCTGCGCGTTCTCTTCCGCAAGGAGCTGCGCAGCCGGGTGAGCAGCACCTCGCCGCGGCTGAACGCGCGCCGTGCCCTGGTCGACCCGAAGACGGCCCGGCGGATGCTCCTCGTCCTTGGGGGAACGATCCTCCTGTTCTTCGTGCACGACCGGATCGAACTCCTCCCGGGGATGGTGGCGCTCTTGGGCGCGTGCGCCGCCCTCCTGTGGCTGCGGCCTCCGATCGAGGAGATCCTGCGGGAGATCCACTGGGATGTCCTTTTGTTCTTCGTGTCGCTGTTCATCATCGTCGGCGGGCTCGACGCCGCCGGGGCACTCGACCTGATCGCCGAGGGCATCGCCGGGCTGGCGGGGCAGGGATGCTTGTGGCGGCGCTCGCGGTGCTCTGGATCTCGGCGATCATGTCAGCGGTGGTCGACAACATCCCGTTCACCATCGCGATGCTCCCGATCATCGGCGGGCTGGCTGCCCGTGGAGTGAACGCCGCTCCGCTGTGGTGGGCGCTTGCGCTCGGCGTGGGATTCGGCGGGAATGGCACCCCGATCGGATCGACGACCAACGTGGTCGCGGTCTCGGTGAGCGAGCGGGCGGACACCCCGATCACCTTCCGGGCCTGGGGAAAGAGCGCGTCCCTGACAGCGATCGTGAGCTGCGGCATCGCGAGTCTCGCCCTCGCGTTAGCGATCGAGCTGGGGTTCTTCTAGGATGGCAACCGATCCGATGATCGCGCGGGTGGCCGTCTCATTGCCGCTGCGATCGTTCCTCGACTTCCTGGTTCCCGAACCGCTCGCCGGCTCGGTCGACGTCGGCAGGCGGGTGTCGGTTCTGGTGCAGGGCAAGCCACGCGCCGGGATCGTCGTCGCGCTCGTCCCGGAGAGCGGCCGGCCCGGCCCGCTCGAGCCGGTCCTGTCCGTGGATGATGGGCCACGCTTCAGCCCGGAGGCGCTCGCCTTCGCCCTGTGCGTGGCGCAGGAGGACCTCTCGCCAGCCGGTCTCTTCGTGAACCGCGTCCTGCCGCGCCGCGCGCGGGCCGAGCGGACGGCACCCCGTATGTACGCCCCCGCGATCCCCGTCCAGGAGGCGCTCGACATTATGGAGACCCTGTGCCGGCGCGCGCCCCGGCAGGCGGCGGTCCTCCGTCTGCTCCTCGGCCTGCCCGGTCCGTGCCCGGAGCCGGAACTGCGTCGGCGGCTGGGAGCGGTCCGGGATCCGTTGCGCCGGCTGGTCGAGAAGCGGCTGGTGCGTGAGGCGCCGCCCCCGCCGCAAACCGCCCTCCCTGCTCCGTCTCCGAAGGCCGGTCGCCCGGGAGAAAACCGGCTTAACCAGGCCGGTCTCCTCTTCGCGGAAGAGCGCTGGGACCGCTACCTCGTGCAGATCGAGCAGGCGCTTCACTCGGGAAGACCGGTCCTCGTCCTCGCTCCGGAGATCCTCATCGTCCGGGAGCTCCACACGACCCTCGACCGTGCCGTGGCCGGCGGGGCGCGCCTCTACCACAGCGGCCTGCCCGAGGCGCAGCGCGGCCGGGTCTGGGAGGCAGCGCGGGAGGGACGCGCGCGGCTGGTCGTGGGGACCCGCTCGGCGCTCTTTTTGCCGATGCCGGAGCCGCCGTTCGTGATCGTCGACGAGGAGCAGGAC
>CAZBWD010000071.1:0-8914 GCA_964495585.1 uncultured Thermotogae bacterium | reverse complement strand
ACGAATCGACATTCACGATGGTGACCACCCCCGACCCCCAGCAGCGGAAGGCGCTCGACCTCCTGGAGACGATCAGCTCGTACCCAGTAAGCTGAGCCCTCGTTCAACAACAAAACACCCATCCCATCTTCCATCCCTGCCATTCACGGTCCGGGAACTCCAGGCTAGAGGTGTCCCCGTTCCTTCAGGGAGAGGTACCCGTCCTTGGTCACGATCAGGTGGTCGAGAACACGGATCCCGAGAAGCTCTCCGGCCTTGACGAGCCGCCGGGTCAGTGCGAGGTCCTCGGGGCTCGCCGCGAGCGTGCCGGAGGGGTGGTTGTGCGCCAAGAGGACGCAGGCCGCCCGATCGGCGATCGGGTCGGCGAAGACCTCGCGGGGGTGAACCTGATTCGAGTCGAGCAGCCCCACCGTCACCACGCGGGCCTCGATCACCTCGTGCGCGCCGGTGAGCGACAGGCACAGGAAGTGCTCCTGCCGCTTGCCACGGATCGCCTGAAGGTAGGGCAGCGCGTCCTGCGCTGACCGGATCGGGGCCCTCCGTCGCCAGCACCGGCGGGCGAACTCCAGCGACGCCACGATCTGGCAGGCCTTGGCCCGCCCCACCCCGGCGATCCCCGAAAGCGTGGATACATCCGCCCGTTCCGGCCGGTCCCCGAGCGCCTCGAGGACCCGGGCGGCGAGCTCGAGGACACTCGCTCCCTTGATCCCGCTTCCCAAGAGCACCGCGAGGAGCTCCTCGTCGGACAGTGCCTCGGGGCCCTTGAGGCCGAGCTTCTCCCGGGGCCGGTCGAAGACGGCGAGCTCCTTGATCCGGTACTTGGACATATCATAGGCCTCCCGGTGATGAAAGGGATTTGCGTAATCTAGGCTAACAGCAAAATGGGGACCCGTCAACCCTTTCCCGTAGGCGAGGCGGAATGCTTCAAGCGGAAGGCGAGGCGCCGACCAC
Source organism: uncultured Thermotogae bacterium (assembly GCA_964495585.1). Taxonomy (GTDB): domain Bacteria; phylum Bipolaricaulota; class Bipolaricaulia; order UBA7950; family UBA9294; genus CAZBWD01. The sequence continues at coordinate 7,963 of CAZBWD010000071.1, read as the reverse complement.
CGCGAAGCCGACGGTGCGCGCCCGGCAGTGGGAGCGTAGGAGCCCGGCGTAGCGGGAGGCCCACGTTGACACCGCGTCCGGCGGCTCGTCGGCCGGCGCGTAGAGCACAGCGAGGACGTCCTGCGTCGCCTCCCCGACCTTCGTCTCCATGGCATCCTTCACCGGGTTCCCGCAGGGAGCCCACCCGCCGTCGGCCGGACGGCAGACGAGCAGGAGGTCCTGAAGCGTGATCACCTGACCGGAGGGGTTGAACACGTACCGTTCCCCCGGCAGGCCGCGGCGCAGGAGGAGGTGGGGACCGGCCTTCCCCGCGTCGAAGATCGACCCCGGCAGGCCGGAGGCCAGGCTGATTGCGTTGTTGACGTCGACCGGTCCGTTCACGAGGGGAAACGACCTGTCGAGCGCGGCGCGGAGCAGGAACTCGCTGGCGGGCTTGCCGCGTCCGCTGGGCTGGTACTTCCCGTGGCGCAGTATCTGCCGCACCCGAGTCCGCAGTGCCTGCGGGACAAACCCCTCACCCTGCGCCGCCACCTGCGAGAGGATCTCGGCGAGGAAGGTCGGGGGCGCCTGCGTGGGGCGCGGCGGCACGATCCCCTCCCCCCAGATGAGCGCGGGGAGGACCGGGGAGGGATCGAGGGTCGGATCGACGTCCAGCCGGTAGATCGTCCCGGTCATGCCACCTCCGTAGTGGGGACGCGGTCTGCCTTGCCCCACCCGATTCTATCGGCTCGACCCACCCAGGACACCCGGTGAGCCCACAGGGGTATCTAGGAGGGTGTCCTCTTCTGGAGGTGCGCTTTTGATGAACCGTCGAACGACCCCATCACTTGTCTTCCTCGTGCTCGGCCTGCTCGTCCTGGCGAGCGGGGCGCTCGCCGCCCAGACGCCGCGCGGAGTTCACCAGGGTGACGCAGAACGGATGATCATCACAGGGGTTCCCCCGTTCGACCCCACACAGTGGACCGACGACAAGGGGAACGTGGTCCCAGCGGGCTGCGGGCCGGAGGCCGCGCGGATGCTGCTTGCGTACTACGACCGCCGCTACGGGTACGAGAAGCTCGTACGAAATGACCCCGGAAGGGCGATCGTCGAGCTGCACGAGCGGATGAACACGATCACCGTGATGTGGCAGGGGACTGCTCAGGGGTTCACCGATCCCGCGACGTTCACCGCTGGCCTGAAGAGCTACGTGAAGGCCCGTTACCCCGGCGGGCTGACCCTGGGGAGCAAGACCGGAACGCTCGACCAGGTGTTCGAGAAGTCGGTCGAACTCATCCGCTCGTTCAAGCCACACATCATCCTCTTCGACTGGAAAGGGGAAACCTGGATCTTTCCCAACCACTACGCGGTGGTCGTCGGCTACAGCGTCGAGGCCGGCCGCAAACAGCTGATCCTGAACACCGGCTGGGGGTATGACTTCCAGATCCTGGACATGACGGACACCGCGGTCGCTCCGGCGAGCATCGTCTGGATCGAAGCGATGAACGATCCCCCGGATGGGGAGGGCGGCTGCGCAATCGGGCCGGCGAGCGCACAGGGGATGTGGGTACAGGATGACGCCGGCAAGTACCAGCTCGAGCCGGTGCTCCACAAGCACTTCGACCCCTACCAGACCGTCGCCTGGTCGATGTCCGACAAGATGCAGTTCTTCCCGGAAACAAACAGCAAGATCGGGGTCTGCTCCTGGTACTAGCGGACCGGTTCCTCCCCGGCCGGTGGCGAATCAGGGCCCACCCCTCCCGCCGGTTGCACCCGCTTCAAGGAAGCCGCGCGGGTCACCGGGCGCCCGGGATGAGGACCGCCGCGCCCTCGATCCGCCCGCCGCGCAGCGCATCGAGCGCCGCGTTCGCCTCCAGGAGCGGAAACCGCTGGACATGCGTCTCAATCCGGGTCTGGGCAGCGAGCCGCATGAACTCCTCCCCGTCGCGGCGGGTCAGGTTCGCCACCGAGCGGATGGCACGTTCCTCCCACAGGAGCCGGTAGGGGAAGGACGGGATGTCGCTCATGTGGATCCCGGCGCAGACCACAGTCCCCCCTTTGCGCACGGCGCGCAGCGCCTCGACGACGAGCGCGCCGTCCGGCGCGAAGAGGAGCGCCGCATCGAGCTGCACCGGCGGACGCGTGGTGGAGGCTCCGGCCCAGACCGCGCCGAGCCGGCGGGCGAATGCCTGACTAGCGGTATCACCCGGCCGGGTGAACGCGTAGACCTCCATGTTTCGGGCGCTGAGGACCTGGGCGAGGATGTGGGCAGAGGCGCCGAAGCCGTAGAGGCCCACGCGTTTGAGGCCCTCCCCGGCAAGGCGGTAGGCGCGGTAGCCGATCAGCCCGGCGCACAGGAGCGGGGCGGCGTTCGCGTCCGCATACGCCTCGGGGAGCTGCAGGCAGAACCGCTCGTCGGCGCAGACGTACTCCGCGTACCCACCGTCCACGGTGTAGCCGGTGAACCGCGGGTGGTCACAGAGGTTCTCCTGTCCACTCCGGCAGTAAGCGCAGGTCCCGTCGGTCCCGCCGAGCCACGGAACGCCGACCCGCTCCCCGACTCGCAGCGTGGTTGCGCCCGCTCCACACGCGACGACCCGGCCGACGATCTCGTGACCAGGGACGAGAGGGCGCTTCGACGCGGTGAGCTCACCATCCACGATGTGCAGGTCGGTGCGGCAGACCCCGCAGGCGAGGGCCGCGAGGAGGACCTCCTGCTTCCCCGGGTGCGGAACCGGGACGGATTCGGGCCGTAGTACCGACGCGCCTTCGTGGAGGACCATTGCCCACATCGTCTCCGGGATGCTCACTTTTCATCTCCTCTTCCATCCGGCAGCGACTTGCCCGACGCGCCGATGTCAACACCGATCAGGATCGGGTCATGGTCCGAGGAGCGGTACGGGTCGTTGCGGTAGAGCAGGTCGACCTGGTCAGGCGCCTTGTACTGCGTGCTGTAGCCGAGCACCGGCGGCTCGTCGGCGTTGATGTGCCAGACCGTCGCCCCGGTGACCTTCGCCACCAGGCTCGCCGAGGCGAGCACGTGGTCGAGACACCCGGCTTCCGCGTTGTAGACGTAGGTGTAGGCATCCGGCCCGTCGAACTTTGACACGAGGTCGGTGTACCCGGCGGCGGCGAGCGTCGTGATCGGGTCCTCGCGGGTATAGGCGTTGAAGTCACCGAGGATAAGGATGTCCGGGACTGCCGTCCCGGTCGGATCGGTCGCGAGCCAGGTGAGCAGCGCGTTGACCGCCTGGACGCGATTTGGATTCCAGGCCCCTTGACCATCGTTCTGATCGGCGTTCGCCCCCATCGCGCCACTCGTCGTCTTCGCCTTCAGGTGGTTGACGACGACGGTGATCTCCACCCCGGAGGCGCGATCGCGGAAGGTCTGCGCGAGCGGCAGCCGATCGTTCTCCGGAAAGAGCGCCTGGGAGATCGTCACGGCCTGCCCGACAGGAGCGACGCTCTGCACCCGGTAGACGAGTGCGACCGCGATCTCATCGTCCCCGAGCCTGTCGCGGTTCGGCGCGATATAGGCGTAAGTGGTCCCGATCGGGGCGGCCGCGTTCAGCCCTTCCACGAGGTCATGCAGCGCGCCGGTCGCGTAGTAGCCATCGTTTTCGACTTCCTCGAGACCGATGATGTCCGGGGCGAGCGCCACGATCGCCTTGATGAGCTTGTCTCGCTGGCGCTGGAAGTCCTGCGGTGTGAACGCGCCGCGGGAGGTGGGGAAGCCGCTGCCACAGCCGTCGCCGTTGAAGTAGTTCTCGACGTTGAAGGTGGCGATCCGCAGGTCCCCGCCCACCGGATCGGGAGCCGACGTACGCGGGTTCGTGGGCAGGAAGGCAGGAGACGTCGTCGGCTCGATCCGGTACCCCTCGCTCCCCTGGTCGACCACCCCACAGAGATCCTTGACGGTGTCCCCGCAGCGCAGCGTGTGCGTTGCGGTGAGCCGGGGCGCCGGGTAGAGGATCGGGTCGGGGTTCTCCACCGAGCTGCCATCGTCGAGCACGATCCGGTTCCGCGCGTTCTGCACGGCGACGGCCGCCGCGCCCTTCCCTGGTGCGGCGACCTGCGTGGGGATCATCAGCCGGCCGTCGGAGAGGGTGACCTCTCCGTAGCGGCCGAGGGAGTAGGTATCGCTGACGACGAGCATTTGGGGAAAGACGACGCGCATCCCCTCCACGGCTTCCAGGCTCTCCCCTTTGTCGAGCGGCAGCGTGATCTTGACCGGCGCGGGCAGGGGGACCGTGCCGCAGCTCTGAACCGTCGAGATGTCCCGAAGCTCTGTGAGGCCATGACTCTCGGCGACCGTCCCCGTGATGCAGACCAGCTCACCCTGCTTCACGGCGACCGGGGAGCCGGAGGTGTAGACGAAGACCCCCTCCGAGGTCGCGGGGTTCGAGTCCGCACCGCCGTCCGGCTCCTCCACGAAGAACCCACCGAGTCGATCCCTTCCCTGGAAGTCCCCGACCACGACCCCGCGAATTGTGACCGTCTTCCCGACGAGCGGGCTGGTTGCGCCCGCGCCCTGAACCGTGTGAATCGGCGTCGGCTCCTGCGCGCAAGGGCCGGCCCCATCCCGCACAGAGGCGGTCCGGGCCGGCGGTTGACCTGCTGCGGGGGGGACGGCCGGAGGAGGCTCGGGCGCCGGCCTGGGCAGAAGCAGCAACGCAGCAGCGGCCACCGCGATGAGAACGAAGATCCAGAGTTTGCCCAAAGGGAATCCCTCCACTGCGCAAGGCGTGTTGATCGTTTCCGCAACGCCTATCTTACCCACCGCTTCGCTGGGTGCACAAGGGTGCCTGATCGCGTCGTGCTTCGGGGTTGCCGCGCCGCTGGGCCTGAGGGTATCCTCCGTCGTTGACGCGGCATGTAGCACCGGGTGTAGAACACAATGGACAGGGGGTGGACGTGCGGAGATTCCTGATCGATACAGACACGGCTTCGGACGACGCAGTGGCGCTCGTCATGGCGCTCAACCACCCCGAGGTGACGGTGGAGGCGGTCACCGTGGTTGCGGGAAACGCGCCCCTCCCCCAGGCCGTCCAGAACGCGCTCTACACGGTCGAGCGCTGTGGCGCGGCGGTCCCCGTCCACGCGGGGCTCGCCTGCCCGCTTGTCCGGCCGCTCGAGACGGCCCAGTTCTGCCACGGACAGGACGGGATGGGCGACATCGGCCTGCCGCTCGCCGGCAGGGAGCCCGCGGCCGGGCACGCCGTGGACGTCCTCATCGAGACGATCCACCGGTTCTCCGGGAAGATCACCCTCGTGACGCTCGGCCCCCTGAGCAACGTGGCGGTCGCCCTCCTGCGCGACCCGTCGATCGCCTCACAGGTGGAGCGGTGCGTGGTGATGGGTGGGATCGGCTTCGGGCACGGGAACGTCGTCCCAGCGGCGGAGTACAACATCTGGGTCGACCCCGAGGCGGCGAAGATCGTTTTCGAATCGGGGCTGCCGATCACGATGGTCGGCTGGGACATCTCACACCGCTTCGCCACGTTCACACCGGCGGAGGCGGAGACCGTGCGCGGCCTCTCCCCGCTCGGGGAGTTCTGCGTTGCGATCCAGCGCCGGATGGCGGAGTTCGGAACGAGCTTCCTGAAGCAGGACGGCTTCGACCTGCCCGACCCGATGGCGATGGCGGTCGCCCTCGATCCGGGGGTGGCGACCGTGACCCGGCGCCTGCACGTCGCGATCGAGACGAAGGGCGAGCTGACGCGCGGAGCGACCGTCGTCGATCACCTGCAGACCACCAACGTCGCGGCGAACGCGCAGGTCGTCCTCGCGGCGTCCCGCGAGCGGTTCCTGCACCTCCTCCACACCCTGGTCCGGGGACGCGGCTAGGGGGTCGACCGCGCCATGTGCCCAGCGCCCACTCCCGGAGAGATCGTCGTCCTCGGCAGCGCCAACATGGATGTGGTCATGGAGGTTCCCCGCCTGCCGCGCCCCGGAGAGACCCTACAGGGCCGGCACGCCGGGCTCTTCCCGGGAGGGAAGGGCGCGAACCAGGCGGTCGCTGCGGCCCGTCTGGGCGCCGGGGTCAGCTTCTGCAGCAAGCTCGGCCGGGACCGGTTCGGCGAGACGCTCCTCACCGAGCTGCAGGCAAGCGGGGTCGACATGAGTGCGGTCGAGATCGAGGAGGGGACGACCTCGGGAGTCGCTTGCATCTTCGTCACCCCGGAGGGGGGGAACGCGATCGCCCTCTCGCCCGGGGCGAACGGACTGGTGGACAAGAGGTACGCCGAGGCGATCCTCGAGCGGGTAGCGGCGGCGCGGGTGCTCCTCCTGCAGCTTGAAATCCCTGCTGCGACGGTCGGACACCTGTTGCGGCGCCTGCCGCTCAAGCGGCCCTTCGTCATCCTGGATCCGTCGCCCGCCCAGGACCTCTCACGCCTCCCGCTCGCGCGGATCGACCTGCTCACCCCCAACCGCGGGGAGCTCGGGGCGCTGACCGGTCGGCCTGATCCCAAGGAGGGCGGCCGACGGCTCGTCCGGCTCGGGATCCCGAACGTCATCTGCAAGGCGGGTTCGGACGGCGCCTACTAGATCTCGGAGGGACGGACCGTCCATCTGCCCGCCGTCCCGGTCGACCCGGTCGACACGACCGGCGCCGGGGACGCGTTCAATGCGACACTGGCCTGGGCCCTGGGCGAGGGATCGATCGGCGCGGCGCTCCCCGGGGCACTTGCCGCGGGCGCGCTCGCCACAACCCGGCGGGGTGCCCAGCCGTCCCTCCCGACACGGGCCGAGATCGTGGCCTTCCGCAAGAGGACCGCCCGGCGCTGACCGCGCAGGACTCGCGAGTTATCCCGATGCCTTGCCGGTCACCGACTCGACGCGCACGCGGAAGACCGCCATCCGATCGAGCGCCGCGTCGGGCAAGGCCGGGTCGGCGTCGGCGTACTGCGCCACGATGAGGGAGAGCGCCCGGCGCTTCTCCTCCCTATCCTCCAGAACCTCGGCGTGCCCCCAGCCGATCACGCTGCGGTAGTGGACCCCCATCGCGCACGGTGACTCGGCCTCGACGAGCCCCTCGAAGGTGTCGATCTCGAAGCAGACCCGGGGGTTGCGGGCGAGGATCCCGGAGCGCCGGCCGACCGGTGCCCCGTGGAAGTAGAGGCTCTCTCCGTCGTACCCGAAACACAGCGGCACCACGTACGGCTCGTCCCCGTCGGCCAGCCCGAGCCGGCAGACCGACGCCGATCGAAGGATCGCATCGATCGTCCGTCGATCGGTGATCTCCTTTTCGCCCCGCCGCATCCCTCCTCCTTTTCCTGCACTCGCCCCGTTGAAGCCGGGCGACCCGGTATCGTACCCGGTGCGGACCACGGCACCGAAACCCACACGTCCGGCAGCGCTTGCCCGGGGGTCTACGGTGCGGTAGCCTTCTTTCATGGCAGCAAAGACGGTGGCGACCAACCGCAGGGCGCGGCACGAGTTCCTGATCGAGGAGACCTTCGAAGCGGGGATCGCCCTCACCGGCACGGAGGTGAAGAGCCTCCGGCAGGGGCACTGTTCTCTTGCAGACGGCTACGCGGTCCTGCGCAACGGCGAGGTCTTCCTCCAGGGGGTGCACATCGCTCCCTACAAGCAGGGCGCGATCTACAACGCCGATCCGCTGCGCCGGCGCCGCCTGCTCCTTCACCGTCACGAGATCAACCGGCTCTCGACCAAGGTAAAGGAGCGCGGGTACACGCTCGTCCCGCTTCGGATCTACTTCCAGCACGGCTACGCCAAGGTCGAGCTGGGACTCGCCCGCGGGAAGAAGACCTACGACAAGCGGCGCAAGCTACGGGAAGAGGACGAGCGCCGCCGGACGGAAGAGGCGCTCAAGCGGTATACACGGGGGCAACGAGTATGACGAGCGTGCGGGAGACCCTCGAGGCGCGGGAGGCCCGTGACCTGGCACCCTATGCAGTACGGAGCGTCGCCACCCGGGGAAGGTCCTACCCGATCGAGAAGGACCCGATCCGCCCTGACT
>CAZBWD010000070.1:0-9073 GCA_964495585.1 uncultured Thermotogae bacterium | reverse complement strand
CAGCTGCGGGGGAGGCCATCGCTTCCATTTCCAACAATCGGTGGGACACTTCCCCCTCGGGAGGCTAGGATGAGACCGGTCGCCTTGCTCTTCGAGCGCACCGCGATGGTGACGGTCGGGGCGTGCACCACGGCGATCCTTCAGGCCTGTACCGATCTCACCCCGTTCTCTCCGGAGCACGCCGCCTGGCCGGGGCTCATCGCCCCGGCGATCGTCGGCTTCGCCCTGGGGATGTCTCAGGGGAGGTTCAGAGCGAACCTGATCGCCGGCGCGGCTCTCCCGGTCCTCACGGCCGTCTGCTACTTCGGCCTCTACGCCCTGTTCCCCTTCCCCGTGATCCCGTTCCACGGCGGGACCTACCCGCCCGACCCCGCGACCCGGTTCATCCTCTACTTCCTCCTGAACACCCTGCTGTCCCTCGCGGGGGTCGTCCTCGGCGGGTTCGTGTCGGGCGGAGACTGACCTAACAGGAATGCAGGAGCTGCAACGGCGTGCCGCGCCGCCCCGAGCACTCCTCAAAGAGCCGAACGCGAGCCGGCGGTCCTCCTGTCCTAGCGGCGGTCCTCATACTTGGAGGACCCGATCTGCTCGCGCAGCCGGTCCTCCCGCGACCGGGGCGGGGCCTGCGGTTCCTGCGCCGCCTCGTGCGACCCTTCGGCCGGTGGCACGATCAGGCCCAGCCGCCGGGCGACCCACTTGAAGTTGAGCGACAGGCCGAGCCCCCAGAAGACGAACGGCCGATCCTCGTCACTCCAGAATGGAAGCTGCATGCTTCTCCCACTCGGATCTTAGGACCCCCATGATGAGCGTGTCGTAGAACCTGCCCCCGGAGAAGTACGACTCGCGCCGCTTGCCTTCGAGGACGAATCCCGCCTTCTCGTACGCCCGCTGGGCACGCAGGTTGTGGGCGTAGACCTCCAGGCCGATGCGGTGGAGCGCCAACTCCTCGAACCCGTAGCGCAGAAGCAGCCCCGCCGCTTCGGGGGCGTAGCCCTTGCCCCACTCCGCCTTGTCGCCGATAAGGATCCCGAACTGCGCGCTGCGGTTGTTGTACTCGATCTCGTGCAGGCCGCAGTTGCCGATGTGCCGGTCGCCGTCCTGGAGAACGATCGCCAGCGAGAAGCTGGCCTCGCTCTTGTACTGCTCGAGGATCCAGTCCCGTTCGAGCGTTCGGCTGATCGGTCCCTTGCGTCCGAGCGTGGAGATGACCTCGGGATCGTTGATCCAGGTGAGGCACCGCTCCACGTCCTCCTCGCCGAGCGGCCGCAGGTAGATCCTCTTGCCGATCAGAAACGGGGTCTGCATCATGCCCTCCTTGAAGGAGCCGCCCCGCTCACATGAAGATCGGGTAGAGCGGGAACAGTGATGCGAACACGAGCGCGATGACGCTCATCAGCTTGATCAGGATGTCGAGCGACGGGCCCACGGTGTCCTTCAACGGGTCCCCGACCGTGTCGCCGACGATGCTCGCGTCGTGCGACTCCGAGCCGCTGCCCCCGAAGTGCCCCTCTTCGATGTACTTCTTCGCGTTGTCCATCGCGCCGCCCGCGTTCCCGCAGAAGATCGCGAGCTGAATCGCCGAGAGCAATCCCCCGATGAGGAACCCGCCGAGGGCGTAGCGGCCGAAGATCAGCCCGAAAGCGAGCGGGGTGACGACCGCGATCATCGCCGGGAGGACCATCTTGTTCAGCCCGCCGTGCGCGGTGATGCTGATGCAGCGGTTGTAGTCCGCCGGCTCCTCCCCAGAGATGACCTTCGGGTTCTCCTTGAACTGCCGGCGGATCTCGTCGACCAGGAGCCCGGCGGTCCGGCTGACCCCGCGGATGAGGAGCGCCGAGAACACGTAGGGGACCATCGCCCCGAGGATCAGTCCGGCGAGCACGAACGCCCCCACCTCGATTGCGGATCCCGTCGGCGACAGGCTCGCCGCGACCTGACCGACGATCGGCAGCTGCGGCGCCAGCACCTCCGAGGCGTTCCCGATCGCCGACCACATGAACGAGGCGATCAACCCGAGGGCGGCGAACGCCGCTGATCCGATGGCGAATCCCTTGCCGATCGCTGCGGTGGTGTTTCCGATTGAGTCGAGCTTGTCCGTGCGCTCCCGTACCTGCGGCGGGAGGGCAGACATGGTCGCGATGCCGCCCGCGTTGTCCGCGATCGGCCCGTAGGTGTCGACCGATACGGTCATCGCCACGAACGACAGCATTCCCACCGCGGTGAACGCCACGCCGAGCAGGCCGCCGAACTGATAGGCGCCGATTGTCGCCCCGGCGATAAACACGACTGGCAGGAACGTGCTCAACATCCCCAGGGCCATCCCCTCGGTCACGGCGATCGCCGGCCCGTCCTGGGTCATCTGAGCAAGCGTCCGGGTTGGCTTGTAGGTCGATGACGTGTAGTACTCCGAGAGGGACCCGATCGCGATCCCCGCGATCAACCCGAGGATTACCTCGTAGAAGATGTTCAGCCCGACCGGCGAGAACCAGCAGAAGATGAAGGTCGTGACCGCCGTCAGCACAGCCGCCAGGCGCGTGCCGTTCATCAGGACGCTCTGCATCCCCTCCTGGCGGCGGGAGAACCGGATATAGAGGATCGCCATGAGGCTTGCGAACGTGCCGCCGGCGACGATGACGAGCGGCGCGAGGAGCACCCACCAGAAGTCCGACGATGTGAACTTGGCGGCGACCCCCAGCCTGCTGATGATCCCCTGCAGGCTCACGTTGCCGCGGCCGACGTACAGGTAAAGGACCATGACGATGACCGAGATGATCGCTCCGACGAACGACTCCAGGAGATCCGCTCCCAGACCGCCCACGTCCCCGACGTTGTCCCCTACGTTGTCCGCGATCGTCGCCGGGTTGCGTGCATCGTCCTCGGGGATGTGCATCTCCATCTTGCCCACGAGGTCAGCCGCCATGTCCGCGGCCTTCGTGTATATCCCCCCACCGACCCGGTCGAACAGAGCGATCAGCGAGGCACCCATCGAGTAGGCGCTGATGATCAACGCCCCGCGGATCAGGTTGATCCCCGCCGACTTGAATCCGAACAGGTACCGGGTCTCGATGTGCAGCACGCTCGGGTCGAACCACTTGTGAAACAGCGCAATCACAACCACCAGTCCAACGACCGCCAGGCCGGCCACGGAAAGGCCCATCACGCTCCCACCGGAAAACGCCACGTTGAGCGCGTCCTTGAACGACTTGCGCGCCGCCTCCGTCGTGCGCGCGTTGGCGTGGGTGGCGGCGTTCATACCGATGAACCCCGCGGCCATGGAGAGCAGCGACCCGATCCAGAACGAGACGGCGATCTCCCACCAGAAGAGGACCCACAGGATGCCGCCGATGACGAGCATCGTGATGCCCATCACCCGCGCCTCTTCCAGCATGAACGTGAACGCGCCCGAACGGATATGCCCTTGCAGTTCTTTCATCCGGTCCGTCCCCTGGGCCTTCCGGACGACCGACCGGTTGAACAGGAACGCGCTTAAGAGAGCCAACACCGAGATCACCGCTGGAACGATGATTAGAGCACTCATTTCGCTTCTTGCACCTCTTTTCTAGGCGGATTCGTGCCGTGGATGGTCCTTCCGTGGGCCTGATCGCGGAGATCCAACAAGCGAGACTTCTTCCACCCCGCGAAAACCACGTCATTCTAGCAAGGCGGCCTGGGCGCTTCAACCCGCAGCGCCGGTGCATCGCGGCCCCCGTTCGGCCCGCCGGACGGGGCAGAGGGAGGGAAGAGACAACTGTCTTTCTCGCACCTGACAAAGTCTTCCCCGATCCGGCCCGCCAGTCTGCTAGGGAAGATCGCTCCCGCGCTATCCTCGTGGCACTGAGCCGAGAAGAAAAGGAGGAACACCATGAAGAAAGCGCTATTTGTGGTTCCACTTGTCGCCTTGTCGCTTATCCTCTTCCTGGCGGTCGGATACGCCCAGCAACAACAGCAGCAGGAGGCGGCACAGACCTCAAGTGGGACGTCGAGCGATCTGCTCAAGCAGGAGATCGCCTCGATGGAGTCGGTGTTCGGAAACCTGCAGTCGTTCATGGCTGAGCTGATCTCCGAAGTCAAGGGCAACATGGGGAGCATCGACACCCTGAACGGCAACCTGGGGAACCTGCAGGACGTCGTCAAGGCCATCTCCGTGGAGCTGAAGACCGCCGAGGGGGAGATCATCGGCCTGCAGGATACCGTCAAGAAGATGGGCGGGGTGCAACAGACGACGCAGGACCGTCTCACCAAGCTGGAATCGAGCCTCACGACCCTCTCCCAGTACGCCCACTCCTGCTGCGACAACCTCTCCTCGCTCAGCGATCAGGTCAACACGCTCGTCGACAGCTTCAACGCCTCCCAGAAGGACTACACCGCGTTCAAGGACAGCGTGACAGCGGACATCTCCGCGCTGAAGGCGGGGCAGGCCGACCTCGCTACGCGCGTGAAGGCGCTCGAGAACGAAAACGTCGGCACCTTCAAGAAGAAGGTCCTGGAGCTTGAGCGGTCGATGAGCGCCCTGGCGATCAAGATCGACAACAACCGGGCCAAACTCGATGGGTTCGACCAAGCGATCGCCGGGCTGTCAGGAGAAATCCAGGCGAACAAGGCTGCGATCGCCGCCAATCAGAAGGCGCTGAACGATCAGGAATCGCGCATCGCGACGCTCGAAGGGGGCGCGCAGCTCAAGGGTCTGAAGGACCAAGTCAGCACGCTGACCTTCCTATCGATCGTCGCCCTCCTGGCCGGCATGGGTGCGCTCGTCTGGGGGTTCCTGAGACATCCGTAGACGATGGGATGAGGGGGACTGAGCAATCCGAAGAGGGGTAGAGATACCCCTCTCTTTTTTTTGCGGCATCGCGTAACAGAAGTTATATTCGTAAACCGCGCAGAGAGGGGATCATGTCAAGTTTGGGGCGGCGGTTGCAGCGCTTCCGTTTGGAGAGCGGGTGGAGCAAACGGATGGTGGCGGAGAAGCTCGGCGTCTCGATCCCATCGATCATCCGCTGGGAGGACGAGTCTTCCTTGCCAAACGACTACAACCGGTACAAGATCGAGCAGCTGCTCGCCGGAGAGACCGACCGGCAACCCGTGCCATCCACTCGGCCGCGGATCCACCAGCTCCAGCTTTTCCCGGTGGAGAGAAAGGAGCCGCAGAGACGATGACCAAGATCAACAAGCTCGAACTTTCCGGCTTCAAGTCGTTCCGGGTGCGGACGGTGATCCCGTTCTTCCCTGGGATGACCGCCGTGGTCGGGGAGAACGGCGCGGGCAAGTCGAACCTGTTCGACGCGATCAGCTTCGTGATGGGGCGCCGCTCCTCGCAGCTTCGCGCCGACCGCCTGGAGCATCTCATCTTCAACGGCGGCGAGCGGCACGCCCCGGCCGAGCAGGCCGAGGTGACCCTGTACCTCGACAACAAGGACGGGGTCTTCAACCGGTTCTTCGAGGACGGTGCGGTGCCGGAGGTCGTCCTCGGGCGTCGGATCACCCACGCCTCCTCGACCTACACGTTCATGGGGAGGGCCTGCTCCCGTGCGATGATCGACCAGGTTCTCGAAACCGCGAACATCGACCCCGACGGGCAGCAGCTGATCGCCCAGGGGACGATCACCGAGGTGCTGAAGCGCAGCCCGCTCAAGCGCCGGGAGATCATCGACGAGGTGAGCGGGATCGCGGTCTACGATGAGAAGCGCAAGAAGGCCATCGAAGAACTGAAGGATGTCAAATCGAAGCTCAATACCCACCGGGTCCTGCTCGCCGAGCGGCACCGCCGGCTGCTCGCCCTGACGCGCGAGCGGGACGCCGCCCTCGAACACCAGCGTCTCACACAGGAGCAGGCGAGGCTTGAGGCCTCGATCCGCCACCAGCGGCGCGAGCGGGTCGTGGAGAAGCTAGAACGCGCACGCAGTGAGCGCACCGGCATGGCGCAGCGGATCGCCGCGCTCGAGACTGAGGTCACGGAGCTCGACCTGGCGGTCGAGAACAAGGAGTGGGAACTCGAGGGGATGCGCGAGAACCTGGGAGGCGGTGAGGAAATCGCCCTGGTCCAGCGCGTCGAACAGCTGCGCTCACAGATCCTGAGCAAGCAGGGCGAGATCGAGATGAAGCGCCAGCAGGCGCGCAACCTCCAGGAGATGATCGACGAGGTCGCCCGGATCAAGGCCTCGGAAGCAGCGTGGGCGCACACCGCCGCCGGACGCGACCGGGCCACCCAGGCGCTGCTCGAACGCAAGCGGGGCGGGGTGTACGGCACGATCGCGTCCCTGGCGAAGCCGAAGGCGGGGTTCGAGGTGGCGTTCGATACTGCGGCCGGAGGGCACCACAACGACCTGGTCGTGGACTCACGGGAGACGGCGATCGATTGCATCAACTACCTCAAGGAGCAACGCCTCGGGCGGGCCCGCATCCTCCCGTTGCGGCGGCTCGTCGTCGGCCGCAAGAGCCTCGCCTCGGCTGATACACTCAAGCGGTCCGGCGTCATCGACTACGCGATCAACCTCGTCGACTTTGACGCCAAGTACCGGCGCGCCTTCGAGTATATCCTCTCCGACACGATCGTCACCGAGAACCTGGAGGCGTTGCGCGACGTCGACGGCGTCCGCGCCGTCACCCTGGACGGCGACCTGCAGAGCCGGGGCGGTGCCCTGACCGGCGGGTGGCGGCCCGATCCGCAGCGGAAGGAGCCGCAAGCCCGTGCGGACACGAGCTTCGACACGGCGAAACGGCGCCAACAGATCCTCAAGCTGGAGAAGGAGGCCACCTCGCTCCAGCGGGAGGTCAGCCGGTTGGCCGAGGAGCTCTCCGAGCAGGAGGAGGCGCTGCAACGCAAGCAGGAAGAGGGTGAGCAGGCGAAGGGCGCGGCGAGCGCACACAGCGACGAACTTCACGCCCTGCGCGACAAGCGGCGGGACGCCTACCAGGAGCTCGAGAACCTGCGCCGCGGCCTCACCCGCTACGAGCGGCAGGAGGCGGAGGCGCAGGCGGAGCTCGAAGCGCTCGGCGAGGAGAAGCACGACCCCTCCTACTACCTCGAGGGGACGATCGAGGAACTCGAACGGCAGATCGAATCGAACCGCCGGACCCTGCAGCGGCTGGAGCCAGTGAACATGCGCTCGATCGAGGAGCACGCCGCCTACGAGCAGGAGTACGAGCAGTTCAAGGCCAAGGTCGACGCGCTGGAGGCCGAGAAACGGGAGATCGAACGGTTGATCGGCGAGATCGAGGAACGCAAGCGGGAGCGGTTCCTCGAGACGCTGGAAACGATCGATGCCCAGTTCCGGCGCATCTTCGTTCAGCTGTTCGAGGGCGGCCACGCCAGCCTGGAGCTCGAGGAGCCGGAGAACATCTCCTCCGGCTTGCTCATCAAGGCAAACCCGCCGGACAAGGAGCTGCACCTCATCGACTCCCTGTCCGGCGGCGAGCAGGTCCTCGTCGCCACGGCGTTCGTCTTCGCCCTGCAGGAGTACCAGCACGCGCCGTTCTTCATCCTCGACGAGATCGATGCGGCGCTCGACCTGATGAACATCACCCGCCTGTCGCGGATGCTTCAGGACTACGCTCAGCGGATTCAGGTGATCGTTGTCTCACACAACGAGGAAACAGTTCGTCATGCCGACCGCGCCTACGGGGTGACAATTCGGAATGGAGTCTCGCAGATACTGGCACTCAATCTGAACTGAGGGAGCAAGATCGATGGACGCGATGGGCATCGCCGAGATCCCCCTCGATGAGTTGCTGGGGGAGGGCTGGGAAGGGACACTGCGGCGGCTGACCCAGGATATGGATCCCTGGGACATCGACATCGCCAAGCTCGCCCGGCGCTACCGGCACATGATCGAGGCGCTGCGCGAGCTGCGCTTCGAGATCCCCGGCCGGATGGTGCTGACATGCTCCATCCTTCTACGCATGCAGTCGGACGACCTCCTCGCCGCGGCCCGACCCACCCCGCAGAGCGAGCTGTTCGAGGAGCTGGAACAGGCCGTGGAGGAGGAGGCTGCGTGGGAGGAGCCGGTCTCGCCGCAGGAGTTCTCGCTTCCGCTCCTGCGACGGCCCCACCGCCAGGTGACGCTCGCCGACCTGTGTCACGCCCTGGCCGCAGCGATGCGGGTCAGCACCCGCCGGAGCACACGCCACCGCGAGCGGATCGACCCCGGCGAGGACGACCGACTCTTCGACCAGTTCCAGATCGGAGGAGAGGGGTTCGGCGAGTGCCTTCTCCAGCTATTTGACAGGATCAAGCACCTGCTCGCCGGCGTGCGGGCGATCAGCTTCTTCCGCCTCCTGGAGCGGGGGGACAAGGAGGAACGGATCGAGCGGTTCTTCGAGATCCTCTACCTGTCCGCGCAGGGCGACATCGCCTGCACCCAGGAGGAGTTCCTCGGCGACATCCTGATCACCCTTCCCCAGGAAGGGTGAGCCGCTCGTCGGGACGGGACGGCCGCGGGAGGGCAAGCGATGCCACACACAGAAGACGTCGCGACGACAGACCTCGGCCTGGTGGAGGCGGCGCTCTTCCTCTCCCCCCAGCCGCTCTCCGATCGCCAGATCGCCAAGCTGCTCGGCCGGGTGTCCCTCGCGTATGTCGATCGCCTGCTCGACGTACTGGCGGAGGGCTTGACCTCCCCGCAGCGGGGGATCGAGCTTCGGCGCGAGCAGGGCAGGGCGTTTCTGCGTGTGAAGCCGCCGTACATCGACGCGGTCGCGCACCTCGCCCCGCACCAGGACATCCCCGCCCCGGTCCTGCGCAGCCTGGCGATGATCGCTTACAACCATCCGATGACGCAGGCCGACCTCGTCAAGGCCCGTAGCAACAAGGCGTATGGGCACGTGCAGGAGCTCTTGGAGCGGCGACTCGTCCGCGCGGAGGAACACGGCCGTACCCTGTTGTTGCACGTCACCGAGGAGTTCCTCCGCCACTTCGGGTTGAAGAGCATCGAGGAGTTCCGCTTCCATGTGGGGGAGCCCCCCGCGGCCGCCCCCCGCCCCCCGCCCCCCCCCCCCCCGGGGGGGCCCCGGGGCCCCCCCCCCGGCTCTGGAGACGCATCGCGGCTCCCGAGACGATCTCTGCGCTGAGAGCTGT
>CAZBWD010000069.1:0-9089 GCA_964495585.1 uncultured Thermotogae bacterium | reverse complement strand
CCAGGTCGAGGGACCCCACGCCACGCACTTCCTGGACGTCGTCACCGCGAACTACGCGGGATGGCTCGGAGACGGCGAGTCACAGTACGCTCACCTCCTCGATCCGGACGGTGCCGTGATCGACGACATCTTCGTCTACCGGCGGGCCGCGCACCGCTACCTCGTCGTGGCGAACGCCTCCAACGAGGAGAAGGATTGGGCCTGGCTTTCCGGGGTCAATGACGGTCGCTACGTGATCGATCGCGAGATCCCCGCGCGGCGGCACGGCCCGCGGGTGACCCTGCGCGACCTCAAGAAGGAGCGCGGCGTGATGGACATCGCCCTGCAGGGACCGCGCAGCGCGACAATCCTCGCACGGGTCCTCCCCAAGAGAGAACGGATCGCGGTCTGCGGCCTCAAGCGGACCGGGTTCTGCGAGGTCGACGTCGATGGACACCAGCTGCTCGTCGCCCGCACCGGCTACACCGGTGAGGAGATCGGCTACGAGATCTACACCGGCGGCACTGACGCCCTCTGGGTCTGGGAGACGCTCCTTGAGGCTGGAAGATCGCTGGGCCTGCGGGCCTGCGGGTTGGCCGCCCGCGACTCCACGCGGACGGAGGCAGGCCTTCCGCTCTACGGACACGACCTCGCCGGGCCACACGACGTCAACCCGTACGAGGCCGGATTCGGGGCGTACGTCAAGCTGCACAAGCCGTTCTTCATCGGCCGACGCCACTGCCTGGCGATGGCCGACTCCCCGGCGCGGGAGATTATCCGCTTCGAGGTCACGGAGTCCGGCGTCCGTCCGGTGCGGGCCGGGGCCGCGGTGAGCGACCGAAACGGCGCCTACCTCGGGCAGGTGACGAGCTGCGTGTCGCTTGGGGGAAGACAGGTCGGGCTGGCACTGCTCGAGCGGCCGGGGCTCGAACCGGGAACGACGGTGAGCCTGCTGAACCCCGGCGGCCGGGGCGAGTCCGCGAAACCGGTGGCTGAGCTTCGAGCCGGCGATCGGGTCGTCCTCCCGGTTCCCGGCAGGATCCTGCCCCGGTTCCTCAAACGGACGGCCCTGCCGGAGCCTGGTGGCGAGTAACCGGATCCGTGTGGCGTCCCGTCACCTGAATAGGCTTCCCATTCGTCAGGCCACGGGTCCAGCCCTCTCTCCCCGGCCGTGGCCTTGACGCGCGTGGCAGGATCGGGTAGGGATCAGACACCCGAAGCCCCAGCTCGGGGTAGAGAAGGGAAGGAGACGGTTGACATGCGCTATCGCACGTTTGGGAGGCTCGACTGGAGGCCATCGGCCCTGGGGTTCGGCGCGATGCGGCTTCCGGTCGTGAATCGCGACGCCAAGCAGATCGACGAGCCGCTCGCCCAAAAGATGGTGCGCTGGGCGATCCACCAGGGGGTGAACTACGTTGACACCGCTTATCCATACCACGGTGGCAACAGCGAGCGGTTCCTCGGAAAGGCCCTTCAGGACGGATACCGGGAGCGGGTGAAGCTTGCAACCAAGCTTCCGACCTGGCTCATCAAAACGCGGGAGGACTTCGACCGCTACTTCGACGAGCAGATCGAACGGCTGCAGACCGACCACGTCGACTTCTACCTGCTGCACGGCCTCGGCACCGAGCGCTGGAAGCCCCTGCACGATCTCGGCGTGCTCGACTGGGCGGAGCGGATCATGGCCGATGGCCGGATCGGACACCTCGGGTTCTCCTTCCACGACGACTTCGATGCGTTCCGGCAGATCATCGACGCCTACGATAACTGGACGTTCTGCCAGATTCAGTACAACTACATGGATGTCGCCTACCAGGCGGGGGAACGCGGGCTCAAGTACGCGGCGGACAAGGAGCTTGCCGTGGTGGTGATGGAGCCGGTGCGCGGCGGCCAGCTGGCGAAGCCGCCCACCGCAAGCATCGCCGCCCTGTGGGACAGGGCGCAGCATCGGCGGACCGCCGTGGACTGGGCGCTGCAATGGGTCTGGGATCAGCCGGAGGTTTCCCTCGTGCTCTCGGGCATGAGCACGATGGCACAGGTCCGGGAGAACGTGGGAAGTGCCTCGGTCTCCGGGCCCGGGACCCTGACCGACGCCGAGCGTGCCCTCTACCAAGAGGTGAGGCGCACCTACCGGAAGCTCATCCCGATTCCGTGCACCCGCTGCAACTACTGCCAGCCGTGCCCCAGCGGGGTGCACATCTCCGATATTTTCACCCTGTACAACGACGGTGTGATGTACGACGATCGAAAAAGCGTGCAGAACAGCTACCGGTGGATGGAGGAGGCGCAGCGCGCCGGATCCTGCGTGAAGTGCGGGGCGTGCGAAGAGCGCTGCCCGCAGAAGATCCCGATCCGCAACTGGCTGGAGAAGGCCGACGCCCTCCTGTCGGCAAAGGACTAGCCGCGGCCATCTGAGATGGACGGGCGACGCTGGCCTGTGAAGACCGGCGCCGCCTGCGCCAATCACCTGGGGATTAGACCGTCAGTCGACCTGCCGGGCGAGATAGTTCTCGAGGCCCATCTGCTTGATCTGGTCAAGCTGTACCTCGAGCTGGTCGATGTGGCTCTCCTCGTCCTTCAGGATCCCTTCGAGAACCTCGCGGGTGCCGAAGTCGCCGAGCTCGCCAGCCAGCTTGATGCTCGCGTTGTAGACCCTATCGGCCTCGACCTCGGCCTTGAGATCGTTGTTGTGGATCGCCTCAACGTCGGACCCGATCTGCATCGGGTTCAGCCTGCTGACGACCGGCTTGCCCTCAAGGAAGAGGATCCGAGCGATCAGCTTCTCGGCATGTTTCATCTCGTCAATCGCCCGTTTCTCGATCGCCTCGTGCAGCCTGCCGTAGCCCCAGTTCTCGCACATCTCCGCGTGCACCATGTACTGGCTGATCGCCGTCAGCTCTTCGGCCAACCGGTTGTTCAGGTCTTGAATGACCTTCTCGTTGCCCTTCATTGACCCTCCTTCGTCGTCTCTGCGGTGACACAGGCCGCGAACGCCTCAATTGAACGCACTCTTCTTAACAGGACGATAATAGCCCTGCCGCGTGACGGCGTCAATTGTGCGTCGGGGTACAATCCGGCTTGCCTGCGGTAGGCTCCTCGAGCACCCTTATCTCCATGCGGGAGCCCCTCACAGGAGGAGTTAACGAGGATGAAGAACCAAGAGGTTGCCCGGATCCTCCATGAGATCGCCGACCTGCTCGAACTGCAGGGTGTCGCGTTCAAGCCGCGGGCTTACCGCCGCGCCGCGCAGGCCGTGGCGTCCTGTACCGCGCCGATCGAGGAGCTCGCCGCTGCCGGGACGCTCGATACCCTGCCCGGCGTGGGGGAGGCCATCGCCAAGAAGATCGCGGAGATCGTGAACACCGGCCGGCTCGCCTACCACGAGGAGCTGAAGGCCTCGCTCCCCGTCGACCTGTTCGCGCTGACCCAAGTGGAGGGCGTGGGTCCGAAGACGGCGAAGCTCCTGTACGAGACGCTGGGTGTGCGCAGCCTCGCTGACCTTGAGGACGCGGCACGCGCCGGGCGAATCCAGGCGGTAAAAGGGCTCGGCCGCAAGACACAGGAACGGATCCTGCGGGGGCTCGAGGAGACCCGCCGCGTCGAGCGTCGGATCCTTCTCGGGCAAGCCCTGCCGCTCGCCGAGGACCTCTGCGGGCGGCTCAGGCGAAGCGGCGCTTTCAACCGGTTGATCCCCGCCGGGTCGCTGCGGTGCGGACGGGAGACGATCGGCGACCTCGACCTGCTCGCAACCTCTGGGGATCCGCAGGCGGCGGCGCGTGCGTTCGTCGAACTCCCCGATATGGAGGAGGTCCTCGCGCACGGGGAGAAGAAGTCGTCGGTGCGGCTCTCAGGCGGCCTGCAGGTCGACCTACGGGTCGTGCCGGAGGAGTCCTTCGGCGCGGCGCTCCAGTACTTCACCGGGTCCAAGGCGCACAACATCGCGCTGCGCACGCGCGCGGTCTCCCGCGGCCTGAAGCTGAACGAGTACGGCCTGTTCGACCGCGAGGACCGTGCCGTCGCCGGGAAGACCGAAGAGGAGATCTACACAGGGCTCGGCCTCCCGCTCATCCCGCCGGAGCTGCGAGAGGACGACGGCGAGATCGCCGCTGCGGAGCACGGCGTCCTTCCCGACCTCGTCGATGCAGACGAGATCCGCGGCGACACCCACGTACACACCGACTGGTCGGACGGCAAGGCCTCGCTTCAAGGGATGGTCGAGGCGGCCCGCTCAAGCGGGCTCTCCTACATCGCGGTCACCGACCATTCCCGCTTCGCCGAGGTGATCGGAGGACTGCGCCCTGGGGACCTGGAGCGTCAGATCGAGACGATCGAGAGGCTGAACGAGACCCTCGAGGGGTTCTGTGTCCTCACCGGGGTCGAGGCGAACATCGCCCCCGACGGCTCGCTGGACGTTCCCGACCGGCTCCTGCGCCGGCTCGATGTGGTCATCGCCGCCGTCCACTCCCACTTCCGCCTGTCGCGGAAGGCGATGACCGAGCGGCTCGTCCGTGCCGTCAGCCATGACGGCGTCTGCATCCTTGCACACCCCACCGGGCGCAAGATCGGCGAACGCCCAGGAATCGACGTGGACTGGGACACGGTCTTCCACGCCGCCGCGCAGGCGGGAACCGCCCTGGAGACGAACGCGAACCCGATCCGCCTTGACCTGCCCGGGGAGCTCGTGCGCCGGGCGATCGACGCCGGGGTGCGGCTGGCTATCGGCAGCGATGCCCACAGCCCGGACCACTTCGCCTTCCTCCGACTGGGGGTGCTCACCGTCCGCCGCGGCTGGGCCCAAGCGCAGGACATCCTCAACACCCTACCCGCCGACCGGTTGATCAGAAAATCCGGAAAACGGTGACCAAGACCATCACTCCGAGAGCGCATGGAAACGGACCCGCAAGGCAGTAAACCTGGGCCCGTTCACGGAATCTCCATACCACCATCACAAACTGTTCACATTTCTTGACCATGATGGAGGAAGCGTAGTGGCCAAATTGCCTTGTGATTCGAATCATCAGCAAATAAACACCCGCCGCAAAGGCTTTCCCAAACTCGAAACAGGGGGCAACAGCAGTGCAGGGTCCAGAGCTCGTGGTCGTCTTTCTTCCGATCAGACCTACCCAACCATTCACCCAAGCCCTGAAAGTAGCTGATCCGACTCAGGCGGTCGCGGTGAGGCGGATTGACAGTCGAGCGGATACCGGCCGGGGCGCGAACTCCTCGCCCGAGCGACGACCCGGCAACCCCGCTTGGCCCCTCTTTACAGCCTCCTGTAGCAGTGTTCCCTCCGGGGATCTCGGTGGGGAATTCCCGAAGGACGGGCTGATCATGTACAGTGAATGGCGGTCGCAGGAGTGCTGCCGGGTTCATGGAATGACCTGAGCTGGGAATCCGGAGAAGCGTCGAAAGGCTCCTCCGAGGGCCAGTCAACATCCATCAGAGGTGAGACAAGAAGAAGGAGGTGGTGGCGAGGGACCAAGACCGCAGGTGAGAAAGAGGGAAAGGCAACAAAGCGAAAGGGAGGAATGTCAGATGCGTATGAAGATAAGCCTCTTGACAGTATTGGTGTTGCTCAGTTCGGTGGCGCTGTTCCTTGTGCCCGGAGGAGCCCAAGTTCCGAAGGACACGCTGATCATCGGGATGAACCAGGCAGCCATCATCGACTTTGCTCCAGCACGGGTCTACGAATTCGAGGGCGCCTTCGTGCTGAACAACGTCTACGACAACTTGGTCACGTACGTCGGCGGGGCCGCCGCCTACAGCAAGATCGTCCCCGACCTGGCCAAAACGTGGGAAGTATCGAGTGATGGGCTGACGTGGACCTTCCACCTCAGACAAGACGCGGTATTTCACAGCGGGAACCCCGTGAATGCCGACGCCGTCGTGTTCTCCCTGAGGCGTTCCCTCGCCCGGCAACAACCGCCGGTGTGGATCCTCCAGCAGTTCGTACCCAAGCCGGAGATGATCCAAAAAGTCGATGACTACACGGTGGCGATCACCACAAATCAGCCTCTCGGCGAGAGCCTGATGGCCGCGGTCTTCAGCTATCAGGGGATCTGTTCGATCCTCGATCCGACTGTCGTGAAGGCCCATGCCACGTCGGATGACCCCGACGCGGTCAACTGGTTGAAAGACCACGACGCCGGTTCGGGACCGTTCATCTTGGCAAACTGGGTACGCAACGACCAAATCGTGCTTCAAGCCTTCTCCAAGTACTGGGGAGGCGCCCCGGCCATGAAGCAGGTCATCATCAAGGACATGCCCGAGCCGACGGCACAGAAGCTGGCGCTGGAACGGGGAGATATCGATATCGCCTGGAACCTCCTCCCGGGCATGATCAAGGATGTGAAGAGCGAGGCCGGGATCAAGGTCGCGGAAACGCCGAGCTTCACCTTCTACTACATGGCCATGAACTGCAGTCAGCCGCCGTTCAACGACGTCCGGGTGCGCCAGGCGGTCCGCTGGGCCATCGACTACAACGCCATCACCAACGGGATCCTGGAGGGCGCCGCAGCCCCGTGCCAGACGATTGAACCGGTCGGCATGCCCGGGCACCTAGACCTGTTCTATTCCCGGGACGTGGCAAAGGCCAAGGAACTGTTGAAGGAAGCCGGGTACCCGAATGGGTTCAACATGGAATTGCTGACCCGTTCGGACGAACCCTACACGGACATCGCGGCGGAGATCAAACAGAACCTGGCAGACATCGGCATCAACGTCAAGGTCACTGCAATGGTCTACTCCCAGCTTCTGGCGCTCTACAGGGCGCAGAAGACACAAGCCGTGCTCGTCCGCTGGGGGACCGACTACCCCGATCCCAGCGCTGATGCGGCTCCGTTTGCCCACTGTCGAACGCCCGGTCCAGACGCCACGGTGAAGCAGCTGGCGTGGCGGAACATGTACTGCCCAACGGGGGTTTCGGACCTCGTCGAGCAGGCCGCCGGCGAGCGAGACAGCAGGACACGCGAGATCATGTACAAGGAGATCCAGGCCATCGTCCTCGAGGAAGGGGCGTACGTGATCATCGACAATCCACTGACCCAGATCGCCATGAGGGACAACGTACAGGGTCTGCAGATCCCACCGATGTGGTACTACGCACATCTCTCCTCGGTGTCCAAGACCTAACCAGCTGACGCCTCCCCCTGGTTCCGGATTGTGAGCCAGGGGGAGGCATGTTTTATCCTAGTCCCAGCCCATGATCGCCTACATACTGAAGAGACTCACCTGGATGGTGTTCATCCTTTTCGGCGTGATGACCGTGATCTTCTTCATTTCCCACGTCATCCCCGCCGATCCTGTTGCCGCCATGCTGGGGGGGCAAGCGCCGCCAGAGTTGATCGAAAAGGCCAAAGCCAAATGGAACCTGGACAAACCCCTGTACGACCAGTACGGGATCTACGTCTGGCGGTTGATGCACGGCGATCTCGGGATCTCGATTAGCACCGGTGATCCTGTACTAGCAGACCTGATCCAGTTCTTCCCGGCAACCTTCGAGCTGGCTACGGCAGCAACGATCTTGAGCGTCCTCTTTGGGATCCTGTTGGGGATCATCGCCGCTGCAAGAAGGGGTAGGCTGGAGGATCATGCCTCACGGATCTTCGCGCTTTCGGGCATCTCTATGCCCGTGTTCTGGTTGGCCTTGCTGTTACTGCTCCTCTTCTACTACCTGCTCGGCTGGTTCCCGGGAGGCGGACAACTGCCGTTCTACATGACACGACCTCCCCGGGTTACCGGTTTGATCACCATCGACAGCCTGCTTGCCGGAAGGCTGGATGCGTTCCTCAGTGCGCTCAGACACCTGTTCCTGCCAGCGGTTGTGCTTTCCCTCTATGGAATCGCTGCGATATCCAGGATCACAAGGTCCAGCATGCTGGATGTCCTCCACGAGGACTACACCAACACGGCCCGAGCAAAGGGATTACGCGAAACGACCGTCATCATGAAGCACGCCCTGAAAAACGCGATGCTTCCGGTGAGCACGGTCGCGGGAATCACATACGGCAGGCTCCTCGAGGGGTCGGTGATCACCGAGACGATATTCGCCTGGCCGGGCTTAGGCCGCTACGCTGTCCATGCCTTTCTTTCCCTCGACTTCCCTGCGGTCATCGGGTCGACGATCCTCATCGCCTTTCTCTATGCGCTGACCAATCTGATCGTCGACATATCCTATGCCTACCTGAATCCGAAGATCAAGTACGGTTGATAGCTGATGCAGCACTCATTGGTTGCCGACATATGGAAGGCTCTGAGGAAGAACCCGCTCTCCATGACCGGGTTGGCGATCATCGCGGCGCTCATCCTGGCTGCCATCGTCGCCCCTTACGTGTCTCCCTACGATCCTCTGGTGACCCATCCGCTGAACAAGCTGGCCGCGCTGAGCACGTCCCATCCGCTGGGCACGGATCAGCTCGGAAGGGACATCCTGAGCAGGCTGCTCTACGGCGCCAGGATATCGCTCCGCATCGCCGTGATCGTCGCGCTTCTCGCCGGTGTCACCGGCACCCTCATCGGGGTGCTCTGTGGCTTCGTGGGGGGATGGATCGACAACTTCCTCATGCGGATCACGGACGTGTTCATGGCCTTTCCTCAGCTGATCCTCGCCATGGCGATCTCCTCAGCCCTCGGACCCAGCCTGCAGAATGTTGTCATCGCCGTCTCGATGACCGAATGGACGTTCTTCGCCAGGCTCGCCCGCAGCAGAGCGATGGCGATCAGGGAAGAGACCTACGTCGAGGCAGCTCGCGCAATCGGCGCGGGAAAAGCGCGTATCCTCTTCCGCCACGTCCTACCGATGAGCCTATCACCGGTGGTCGTGCAGGTCACACTGGAGATGGGAGGCATCATCCGAACCGCCGCAAGCCTGGGATTCCTCGGCCTGGGTGCTCAGCCACCGACCCCGGAGTGGGGGGTGATGGTCACCGCCGGCAGAAACTACCTTCCCGGGCAATGGTGGGTGTCGACTTTCCCCGGTTTGGCAATCTTTACGACTGTGCTGGGATTCAACCTGCTGGGCGACGGGATCAGAGACGTGCTGGATCCAAGATTGAGACACTAGGCTGAACTTCCCGAGGTGACAACAGCGGAAAGGGCGATGCTGTCAGGTT
>CAZBWD010000068.1:0-9133 GCA_964495585.1 uncultured Thermotogae bacterium | reverse complement strand
GTTAAAGCTTGTCTACAACGGTGGGTGCGCAGCCCCGTCAAGCAAGCTGGTCCCTGACGAAACCAACCACCTCGACCGCCAGTCCGAGGGCTTCTTGCGCAGCATCCTTCTGATAGACGTGAGCCGGGATGCTGTCCGGCAGGCTGTTTGGGTAGCGGGTGGCTACGTAGTACCCGTCCAGGGCTGCCCAGCGGGCCCTTTCTTTGCTGATGCGTGGAAGGTAGTCCGCGGCCTGTGCGGTAAGTCGCTCGACGGAATGGCCGAGCACGACTTCCTCGCCTTGCGCGTACAGGAACGCTTTCAGCGCCTTCTCCGCAATCTGCTGGGCGAGAAAGCAGACCAGATGGAACCCGCCGTGATCAAGCAGGAGACGCGCCCATTTCAGGTCCTCGATGGCCTGCTCGAGCCAGCGCTGCGCCTCATCGGGCGGCCTCATACAGCACCTCCCCTGTTGCCAGAGCTCGTTTGAGAAAGGCGTTACTGGCGTTCCTTTCGATCTCATCCGGGGTGTAGGACACGAGGTCGAGGTCGACGTTGATCGCGCCGCCGAGGCGTCGGTAGAGTTCCACAGTGCGTGTAATGGGATCCTTCTGTGAGTCGAGGACCACGAGCAGATCGAGATCAGTGAACAAGTCGCGCCTGCCCTCTCGATAGGAGCCAAAGAGGATGATCCTCTTGACCTCAGGCAGAGCGGAGAGTCTGCTGACCGCTTCTTTGAGGCCCCGCTCGAGGGCGATGCGGTACTGGGCGCGCTGCGTCTCAAGGCCCGTCTTCATGATGCCACTGTAGCGTCGCGCTGTAGCGAGGACAAGATACGAGGAGCCCACTGCGTGTGATGCTCGTTACATTTGAAGGTTCGAAGTGCGACGTTCATGTTGGAGGTTCGAAGTTCAATGTTCAAGGTCGAAAGCCGCGACTGCGAACGGCCGTCAAAGCGCAAGGCCCGACGCTACGCCGTTTCCCAATGGCCTACGGTTGCTGCGGGGCGGTCTGGACGGAGGCACCGCGCTGCTCCAGGGTCCGGATCGCCTGGGTTGCGGCGGATCCCGGCGAGAGGTCGAGCGGGTTGCCGATGAGGTTGATCTCGTCTCCCGTCCCGAGGCCGGCGTTTGCGACGAGCGGCGCAAGGTCGGTGACCCGGTTGTCCGACAGGCCGAGGATGGACAGGTCGGTGAGGTCGGCAAGCGGCCGAAGGTCGCTGATCTGGTTCTGGTCAAGGTAGAGCTTGGTTAGCTTCGTCAGGCCAGAGAGCGGCGAGATGTCGGTGATCTTGTTTCCCCACAGGCTCAGGCGCTCGAGGGCCGTCAGCTTGGAAAGCGGACTCAGGTCAGAGATCCGGTTGTCGCCCAGGCCGACTCCCTGAAGCTTCGTGAACCCGGCCAGCGGCAAGAGGTCCGAGATCCTGTTCCCGTCGAGCCGCAGCTTGATGAGGTTCGTCAGGTGGGACAGGGGCGCGATCGAGTCGATCCCTGTCGAAGCGAGGCCGAGCCAGGTGAGCTTGACGAGCCCGGCAAGCGGCGTGAGGTCCTCTAGGGGGTTGCCGCCCAGGCCGAGGGTCGTGAGCTGCGTCAGTCCGGCGAGGACGGAGATGTCCTTCACCCGGCTGTCCCACAGGCCGAGCCACTGAAGCTTCTTCAAGCCGGAAAGGGGGGCGATCGAGGTCACCCAGTTGTAGTCGAGGTCGAGCTTGACGAGGTTCGTGAGCCTTGAAAGCGGGGAGATGTCGACGATCTCGTTGCTCGAAAGGAGCAGCGTCTGAAGCTTCTTCAGCCCGGAAAGTGGGCGCAGGTCCGCGATGTGGTTTCCTGCGAGGTCGAGGCTCGTCAGGTTGACGCAGGACTCGAGCCCTGTGAGGTTAGAGATCCCAAGCTCCGGTGCACTGAGCGTGGTCAGCCCGGCGAGATCGGCCGCGGTCAGTGCGCCTTCGGGCTTTCCGATTGCCGTCCGCACCGCGCCCTCCAGGTGAGAGTCGGGGAAGAAAACCGCTCCCCACGCGGTCGCTGCGAGCAGCGTGACCCCGGTAGCCGCCACCGCGATGATCGATCCGAGTCCCTTCCTCATCCTTTTCGACCTCCCTCTTGCTCGTCCCGGCGAGTTTACCCGCCGGGGACGGGGATGTCACCGTGCTGCAGGTGTATAATCGGGGCCCGGAGGTGATTTCGATAGACTGGAAGAGCTACTACCGCAAGGAGATGGAAGCGCCGCAGGCACGGCGGATCCTGGCCGGCCTCTTCGTGGAGGCGAGTCAGGACGAGGAGATCGACCGGCTCTTGACAGGGGGCGCGATCCTCTCCTTCCCCCACACCGCGCTTTCCTACGCGGCGCCGCTTCAGGCACGGGTCGTGGCCGGGCTCTGCCGCGCCGGGGTGAAGCAGGTCCTCGCCCTGGGGGTGTTCCACGCCTCGACGCTTCCTCCGGCGTGCGAGGCCGACCGCCGGTTGCTCTCGGACGGCTCGGCCCCGGCGCGGGCGCGGCGCGCGGCGTTTACGAGGCTCGGCGGCGGGTTCGTTCCCTCGGAGCACTCGGCGACGACGCCGTTCGGGGAGGTGACGCTCCTGCCTGGTCGTGACCTCGACGGCGTGCGGGTCGACCACGAGGGGATCCTCTCCCACGAGTTCTCGCTCGACTCTTTCCTCTCACTTCTGGCTTTCTACGCCGGGGTCAAGAAGAGGAAGCCGCTGCCGGTTCTGACGCTCTACGTCGGGCCGACGCGGGACCCGGTCACCGGCGGGTTCGACGTCGCCGACCGGCTCGCCGAGTCGCTCTCCTCGTGGATCGAGCCCGGCACGGCGATCGTCACGACCGGGGACCTGGTCCACTACGGCACGGCCTACGGCCCACCGGAGCGGATGGCGGGAAGGCCGGAGGCCCCGGCGGCGCTCGAGGCGTTCTTCGCCCGGGAAACGAGGACCGCCCTCGACCTGGCCTTCGAGGCGCAGGATCGGGCGGCGGCCTTCGAATGCTCAACCACGGTGCTACAGAACGATCAACGCAATATCCTGCCGGTCCTCACCCACCTTCTCGGGCCCGGCGCGGGGCACCGGGTCCTCTCCTTCTCCCTATCGGACTACGCGGGGATCCTCGAGGTCGCGTCCCCGTGCGTGGTCGCCTCGGCGCTCGTCGCCTTCCTTCCGCCTTCTAACGGATGACGAAACGGAAGGTGTAGTAGCGGATCTGGCGTGGCCCGCAGTTGCCGCTTCCGGTCTCGATCGCCAAGACGAACCGGAATGGGCTCTTGTCGAGCACGCCGGTCGTCGTCGACCAGTTCCCGGCGGTCCACGTGACCTCGGAGATCGGAATCACGGTGTCGAACAGGTCGCCGCCCGGTGCGATGGAGATCGGCCGGGAGGGCATCCGGGAGTAGGTCCCGATCTGCGTCTCGTCCGCGACGTTCACCGTGTTCCCCGAGGGGAGCTCGAACGAGCAGCGATCCCACAGGACGGTCACGACGTCGTTGGAGACGTTGTGGATCCACAGCGGGAGCAGGCTCTCGAATCCGTTGGCGGTCTGGGACGCCTTGAACGAGACACGGATCGTGTCGTCCGCGTAGACGGCCTTCTCCGAGTAGATGGGATCGAGCATCTCGAGCGTCTTCTGTGGAAGGACGGTCACCTGCGGCGCCGGCGTGGTGGCCGCGGGCGGGGTCGTCGATTCCATGGCCAGCCCTCCGATGAGAAGGACCCCCATGATCGCAGCGACGATCCCGATCTTTACAAGATCGTTCTGCACAGCAATTCACCCCTTTTCTAGGCGCACCTAGTGTGTCGATGCCCCTATCCTATTCGCGATTCGTCGTGATTTCGGTCCTGCTTGACCGGTCTGCGCCGGACGAAGGTTACATCCATTACACAGACGGAGGACCGGTCTTGCATGGGGTCCTGTGGCGGTAATCCGGGCGGGCAGTGTCTTGTGGTATACTGCGGAATACGCAGACAGTTCGCAGGAGCATAGAAAGCACGCCCGGTCGAACGGAGGGACGATGACCGATCGAAAACACACCATCACCGTGGAGGATCTCTACCGGTTCAACCTCATCTCGGAGCCTCAGCTCTCGCCCGATGGGGGGCTGGTCGTCTATGCGCTGCATCGGGTCGACCGCAAGACGGAGAAGAGGTACGCGAACCTCTGGATCGTACCGACCGATGGGGGCGACCCGCGTCCATTCACGGCGGGGGATCACTCCGATACTCGTCCTCGCTTTTCACCGGACGGACGGCAGATTGCCTTCCTGTCGAACCGCGAGGACGAAAAGCAGCCCCAGATCTACATCATTCGAACCGACGGCGGAGAGGCGCGCCGGCTGACTGACTGGAAGGGGGAGATCCAGGCATTCGCGTGGGCGCCGGGCGGGACACGGCTCCTGCTCGAGTTCCGCGCGAAGGACGCCGAAGCGGTCGAGCGGGAGAAGGACGAGGAGAAGAAGAAGCTGGGCGTCGTGTACCGGGAGATCGCGCGGGTCTTCTTCAAGGAGGACGGGACCGGATTCCTCCCGAAGGAGCGGCGCCACCTGTGGATCGTCGATGCGCAGAGCGGGGAGGCGAAGCCGCTGACCTCGGGGCCGGTCTACGACGAGGGGGACGCGACCTGGTCTCCGGACGGTGAATGGATCGCCTTCGCCTCAAACCACGCGCCGGATCCCGATCTCGACCCGGATGTGACCGATCTCTTCGTGATCCCCGCCTCGGGAGGTGAGCCGCAGCGGATCGAGGCGCCGCTCGGGCCGAAGACGCAGCTGCGCTTCTCTCCGGATGGAAAGTGGCTGGCGTACCTCGGCCGCGAGGGACGGGGACACGGGTACCGGCAGATGCGGCTGTGGGTGGTCCCGGTGGAGGGCGGTTCGCCGGCGCGCTGCCTGACCGCCGCCCATGACTTCAACGCTGTCGCCTCGACGATCAACGACATGGGCGGGCTGGCCCAGGTCCCCCCGACCTGGTCGCCGGACGGAAGCCGGATCACCTTCCAGGTTTCGCACCACGGGAACACCGTTCTCAAGTCGATCAGCCTGGATGGCGACCTCCAGGATGTCGTGGAGGAGTCGGGCGTCATCGGAACCTACGGGTACGATCGGAGCGGAAAGCGGCTCATGGCCCTCCGCGGTGACCTGCGCGATCCCGGGCAGGTCGTGCTTTACGAGGGGAGTAAGGCGCGCGTCCTGACGCGCGTGAACGAAGAGCTCCTCGGGGAGATCGACCTTGGGGCGATCGAGGAGGTGTGGTTCAAGGGGGCGGACGGAAACGACCTGCAGGGCTGGATCCTCACCCCGCCCGGCTTCGATCCGAGCCTGCGCTACCCCTCGATCCTCGAGATCCACGGCGGACCCCGCACGCAGTACGGGAACTTCTTCATGCACGAGTTCTACACCCTCGCCGCTCAGGGCTACGTGGTGTACTTCTGCAACCCCCGCGGGGGGCAGGGGTACGGAGAGGCCCACTCCAAGGCGATCTGGAACGCCTGGGGGACCGCGGACTACGCGGATCTCATGGCGTGGACCGATCTCGTCGCGGGGCGGCCGTACATCGACACCGCGCGCATGGGGGTGACCGGCGGGAGCTACGGCGGGTACATGACGAACTGGATCATCGGGCACACCGACCGGTTCGCCGCTGCGGTGACGCAGCGCAGCGTGAGCAACCTGATCAGCATGTACGGGTCGAGCGACTTCAACTGGGCGTTCCAAGAGGAGTTCGGTGACGTGCCCCCCTGGGAGGCGCTGGAGAGCTATTGGCGTCAGTCGCCGATCGCGTTCATCGGAAACGCCGTGACGCCGACGCTCGTCATCCACAGCGAACAGGACCTGCGCTGCGCGATCGAGCAGGGCGAGCAGGTCTTCGTCGCTTTAAAGCGACTGGGCGTCGACACGAAGCTCGTCCGCTTCCCGGATGAGCCGCACGGCCTGTCGCGGGGCGGACGCACCGACCGGCGTGTCGCCCGGCTGGAGCAGATCGCCGGCTGGTTCGACCGGTACCTCAAACCGCAAGGCTCCTAGCGGCGAGGGGTGAGGGCCCGGTGGGGATGCCCGGTGCGCTCTGCCGCTGTGTTTAGGGCACGAGCCGCTGGACGCTGCTAGCGGGCCAGGGGAAGGCACAGGCCGCCCCGCTTGCTGGCGGTGCACGTGCCTTGAACGATTGACGAGGTCTGCGCGGCTCGAGGAGTCCCTGCTGGCTTTCCAGTTGAACACAGTCAAGGTGCTCACTTGGGGCTTTGGTGCACTTACCGAACGGTGCTTGCCGGGTTGGGGGTTGACACGGTCGAGCCAAAAAGGTGTATATTGAGAAATCATGCGTTGGAGGTGACCGTTGTGAAGCAGTGGGGGACACGTGTAGCAATCGTGTTGGTTGTGGTTTTGGCGTTGACAGCGGTGGTGGCACAGGCCGCGAGCACAAGCTCGAACGGACGGTATAAGCTCGGAGAGGCAATCTCGTTCAAGGTCCAAGACGAACACATCGGTTGGTGGAACTGTTGCTGCCAGTCCTGCTGTCCTGGGACGCAGATCACGGGTTGGCACGTTACCGATTCGTCTGGACAAACGGTGTACTCAGTCGTGTTTGACTCCCCCGGCGTGGCGTCGACTTGGGAGGGCAGCTGGGGGCAGGTCAACATGGATGGGGTGGCTGTGGCAGCCGGGAACTATACGCTCTATGTCAGCACTTCGGTGGGCACCCTATCGCGAACCGTCACCCTGTATGACCCGTGCTGCGGTGGCTGTGGATGCGGCTGCGGCTGGACCTGGTGGTGGTGGGGCTGCTCGAGCTGCAACCAGCAGGCCTCGATCACCACGAACTGCAACTGCAAGACGAGCCTGGTCCTGCTCTCGGAGTCGTCCACCTGTTGCGGCTCCCTGTTCTGGTGGCCGTGCTCATCCTGCTGTCGGTAACCCAAGGGAGGGCTTAGAAAGGGTAGGCACGTGGGTTATAGTTAGGTAGTTGGTGGGCAAGGGAAGGACGGATCAAGGAGGTCTCCCGTGAAGCGACTCCGACTCTTCGTCGTGTTGTTGGGGTTGTTCCTACTCGTAACGGCAAGCGGAGCAGCCCAAAACGGGACGACGCCGGTTCTGCCGGACGTCGTCTCCATGGCTCAGGCGGCGGCGCAGGCTGCTGCGACCGCCTCGGCGAGAGCCCAGGCGATTGCGGCTGATGCGCAGGCCCTCCTGAGCTCGCTCAGTGTTGATAAGCTGGTTTCTCAGGCACAGGCCGCGAGCGCTGACGCGCAGGCCTCTGCAAGCGCCATTGCCCAGGCAGAGGCGTGGGCCAAGGCCCAGGTTGACGCCTTCGCTGCGGCCTGTGTGAAGGCGCAGGCCCAGGCGCAGGCGAGCGTGCAGGCCTGCGTGGCGGCTGCGGCGCAGGCAAGCGCTGCGGCGCAGTCCTTCGCGTCGGCGTGTGCCGATGCACAAGCGGAAGCCGGTGCCTCTGCGACTGCCTGTGCGAGCGCGCAGGCGACCGCCAAGGCGGAGATCGAGAAGGTCATGGCGGCGATCGCCGCTGCCCAGGCCGACGCTCACGCGGCGGTCCAGGCGTGCGCCGCTGTGGCCGCGGATGTCAGTGACTACGCCGCCTCGGTGGCCGCTGCGCTGGCCGAGGCGGAAGCGGCGGCCCAGGCCCAGGTGACGGCCGCGGCGTCGGTGGTCAGCGAAGCCAAAGCGCAGGTCGAGGCAGTGGCCGAGGTCTCCGCGGCGGCCAAGGCGCGCGCGGACGCGGTGGCTGGTGCCCGTGCCTATGCAGAAGCCCAGGCAAAGGATTCCGCGACGGCGTTCTCGCAGGCGCAGGATGCGGTCCAGGTTGTTCAGAAGAACATCCAGACTCAGGTGCCGTGTGGCGCGGTCGTCACCCAGGTCGGCGGCGTTGTTGAGGCGATCTCGACCGCTGTAGCTAAGGCCAGTGCGGCCGCGACGGCCGCCGCGCAGGCGACCGCTCTAGCCGAGGCGTCGGCCAGAGCCCGAGCCGAGGCGGCTGCTGCATCGTACGCGCGAGCGCAAGCGCAGGCGCAGGCATCGGCGGCGGCCTACGCGCAGGCTTCGGCTGCGGCGCAGGCCGTGGCTAAAGCACAGGCGGTTGCTGCAGCGCAAGCGCAGGCTACTGCGACCGCGATCGCTCAAGCCAAGGCGTCGGCTGAAGCCCACGCGCAGGCGATCGCTGTAGCGTATGCCCAGGCGCAGGCGGCGGCGAAGGCCGCGGCGACGGCCACGGCGAGCGCCTACAGCACGGCGCAAGCGCAGGCGGCGGCGTGCGCAAGTGCGTGCGCGACTGCCTCGGCGAAGGCGCAGGCGATGGCGCAGGCGATCGCTCAGGCTCAGGCGTCGGCCAAGGCATCGGCAAACGCAGCGGCTTCGGCCTGTGCGACCGCGTCGGCGAAGGCGGAAGCGATGGCAACCGCGATTGCGGATGCCAAGGCAAGTGCTGCAGCGAGCGCGTCGGCTGCCGCATCCGCCTACGCGAAGGCTCAAGCCGCAGCCTCATCGATGAGCCAGGCGGTGGCGACCGCGGTCGCTCAGGCTCAGGCCCAGGCCAAGGCAGCGGCGACTGCGGCGGCCACGGCGCAGGCAGAGGCGACAGCATGCGCTCAAGCGGCGAGTCAGGCTGAGGCGAGTGCTATGGCGAGCGCATCGGCGGCCGGTACCGGTGCGGCGTACGCTCAGGCGTTTGCTGCTGCGGTAGCGACGAGCTCCGCGGGTGTGTTCGCGCACGCGCAGGCTGCTGCTGCTGCGGCTGCTCAGGCCCAGGCGTCGGCCAACGCGGCGGCCAGTGCGTTTGCCAGCGCCCAGGCGGCGGCGGCATCCGGGGCGCTCGCTGTGGCGGAGGCGCTTGCCGACGCCGAAGCTGCCGCGCGAGCCTGCGCAAGTGCCGAAGCGAACGCTCAGGCCCAAGCGGCTGCGGGGGTGCAGGCGATCGCGCAGGCCAATGCTGATGCGCAGGCGGCGGCGACCGCTTGTGCGCAGGTGCAGGCTCAAGCCCAGGCTCAGGTAGCGGTCGGTGTGCAGGCCATTGCGGAAGCTCAGGCCAATGCGGTTGCCGCGGCCCATGCAGCGGCGCTCGCTCAGGCACAGGCGTCGGCGGCGGTCTCTGTAGGGGTCGAGGCGGCGGCTGCGGCATTTGCCGATGCGTCTGCCGCGGCGTTTGCCGCGGCGAGCGCGGAAGCC
>CAZBWD010000067.1:0-9153 GCA_964495585.1 uncultured Thermotogae bacterium | reverse complement strand
GACCGGTGGTTTCGTCCGCTCGCCCACCCCTCCAGAAACGTGATTATACGATGCTTCGCCGTGTCGCGTGAGCGATCTCTGCGCGTCGTTTGCGCGGTTACGAGTCCTAAACCAGACTTACCACGAATGCCAAGTCGAGTCGCTGGGTTGAGTGGTTGAGTAATCAAAGTGGACCGCCGCAATTCACTCCAGTGTCGGCGCAAGCCGACGCGAGACTGGCGTCTGCTCCGCAATCCCTTCGCGTTCTTCGTGTCCTTCGTGGTGAGAAGGCCTTCTGAGGTTGAGGCAATAGCGACAAAGCAAGCTTCACCACGAAGATCACGAAGGACGCGAAGAAGGGGATCTGATGGGTGGTCAAAGCGAGGCGTCCGCACCAGCTTCACTGCCAGTCAGATGGAGAGCGAGATTAAGCGGTTCGTTCTTTTGACTGCTTCGTGCGCTTCGTGTCCTTCGTGGTGAGGAAGGTCCGTGGCGCTGCGAGAGGCCTGATGCCTGTCCGTCCTTCGGATGCAGACAGGTCTTGATGAGTAAGGAAGAGATGACGAGCAAGAAAGCGGTGCTCTACGACTCGCAGTCGCAGTTCATTGGTTGGCTCGGGTAAGTGAAACGCCGATCATGCGCGATGAGCCTGCCGCGGCGGGCTGTCGTCCTCGTGAAGCGCCTTCTCGATGGTGCCGCCGCCGAGCAGGCGCGACCCGTCGTACAGGGCGACGATCTGACCGGGCGTGACGGCCCGTTGTCGAGTGACGAACAAGAGCGCGAACCGATCCGCGGCGAGCGGCAGGAACCTCGCCGGGAAGGCGGGACTGCGGTAGCGGATCTTCGCGAGGACTGGGCCGTCCGGCTTCGGGGGCTCCCAGAGGAAACTCGCCTGGCGGGCCTCCAGGCCGCGCGCGTGGAGGTCCTCCTCTCCTCCGACGATGACCGCGTTCCTCTCCTTGTCGAGGGCGACGACGTAGAGCGGCCGGGACCCCGAAACGCGCAGGCCGCGCCGCTGGCCGATCGTGTAGTGGAGGAGCCCGTCGTGCTCGCCTAGCCGGGTCCCCTCGAGGTCGAGGATCGGCCCCCCCGTGAGGTCGTCCGGATCGAACAGGAAGTCGATCGACCCGTGGTGCGCGAAGCACAGGTCCTGGCTCTCGGGCAGATCGGCGGCGGAAAGCCCGTGCTCCCGGGCGATGGCGAAGACCTCCTTCTTGCCGAGCTTCCCGACCGGGAACAGGAGCCGGTCGAGGTCCTCCTCCCGCAGGCCGTAGAGGAAGTAGGACTGGTCCTTGCGCGGGTCGCTCCCACGGTGAAGCTGCGGCCGGCCCGCGGCGTCGCGGACCAGGCGGACGTGGTGGCCGGTGGCGACCCGGTCGAAGCCCTTTTCCTCGGCGATCCGCAGCGCCAGATCGAACCGCAGGAAGCGGTTGCAGGTCCCACAGGGGTTCGGGGTCGCTCCGGCGCGGTGGGCCGCGACGAACGCACGGATCACGACCTCGCCAAACCGGTCGCTCGCGTCGATCGTGCGGTGCGGGATT
The DNA here is from genome assembly GCA_964495585.1 of uncultured Thermotogae bacterium. Classification (GTDB taxonomy): domain Bacteria; phylum Bipolaricaulota; class Bipolaricaulia; order UBA7950; family UBA9294; genus CAZBWD01. The sequence continues at coordinate 7,633 of CAZBWD010000067.1, read as the reverse complement.
CCAAGCTGCGCTGCGGCGAGCGCTGCCTGATCGAGGGCGCAGCATCGGGTCCGTCCCCCGTAGTCGGGGGCACCGGGGAAGGACCAGAACCAGAAGGTGATCCCCTCCACCTGCGCGCCGGCCTCCTTCAACAGGAACGCGGCGACCGTGCTGTCCACCCCGCCGCTCATGCAGACGAGGACCCGCTCCGGCACGGCCTATCCTTCGCCGCGCAGGGGGACGACGCAGAGGAACTCGAACGGATCCACGCCGGCGTTTAAGAACTGGTGTTCCTCGTCCGCAGGGACGTAGACGAAGTCACCGCAGCACACCTCGACCTCCCCGTGGGCGGAGCGGACCTTCCCCGAGCCGGAAACGACATAGACCTCATGTTCCCAGGGGTGCGTGTGGTAGAGGGTGGAGCCGCCCTGCGAGACGGTGAACAGCCGCATGACGAACTCCTGTGCGCCCTGCGCAGGACCGATCAGGACCCGCTTTTTCGTGTGAAAGATCGTCCTTCCGTCGTGCAGATCTCGTGACGTGACCGCCGCGCTCCTTCCGGTGATGATCATGCTGCCTCCTTCACAATCGGCTGACGATGAACGGGACAAGCATCTCCTGCGGGGTGATCCCGGCGTGCATCCCCCGAAGCTTGCCATCCTCCGAGAACGGGTAGTAGAGGGAGCGTTGCCCAGTGGACAGAACGACGAGGTCGCCGATCCGCTCCGGGACCTCCGGTTTGACCGGCCCCAGCCCGAACAGCCCGGCGGCGAGCGCCTGTTGGGAGTCAAGGCAGACCAAGTCCTCGCCGAAGCGCTCGATGATGAACCGGGCGGCGGCCTGCTTCCGGCCGTCCTTGACGTGGAGATACGCGGTCCGGCTGTCGCCGACCGGCGGGAGCAGGAGGTCACGAGAAAGCTCTGGGTAGTCAGGCAACGCGACGTAGTCGGCGTCCTCGAGCGCGACGAAGCCGTGGTCCGCGCTGATGATGAGGAGCGTGTCCTTCACCTGACCGGCGAGTTCGCGCGCAAGCGCCGCGTCGATCGACCGCAGTTCGGCGGTGAACCGGTCGGTCCACGGCCCGTAGAGGTGCGCGATCGTGTCGGTCGCCCCCCAGTAGAGGCTGACGAAGCTCCTGCCTTCCTCGGCCTGCAGGGTGCACCGGGCCGCGACAAGCATGTCAGCGAAATTCACTACCGGGTGGATCGTGGTGCTCTTCCCGTACAACAGGCGTGACAGGCCGCTTCCTGCGATCGATCGTGAGAGGAAGACGTGTGGGGCGACCCCCGTCGCCGCGAGTTGCTGCGGGAGGGTCGAGACATCGAGGAAGCGCTCCATGTCGATTCCCGCGGCAAGCGCGGCGTCCGATGCGTCGTTTCCGTGAAGCGACAGCCGGATCATGTTGGTGATCGCGGCGGTCTCCCGCAGGTAGAGGCGGTACCCGACCATTCCGTGTTCCTGCGGCGTGAGGCCGGTGTTGTAGGTGGTGATCGCGGTCGCCGTGGTCGCCGGGACGGTCGAGGTGAGCGGGATGAGCGACCCGCTTCGGATCAGCTCGTGGAGGAAGAGGTCGGGGAACCGGTCGAGGAGGTCCTGCAGGTGGAGGTACCCCATCCCGTCGATCACGAGCAGGACCACCCGTTCGGGGAGCGGATCCGGTATGAGCGGCTTGAACGCGTCGATCCGCTCAGGGCTTTCGCCGAACAGTGCCCGGATGAATCCGGGAATCCCGCAGATCGAGAACCCGGCGTAGTCGGGAAGGACACCCTTCGTGCGCGGGAGCCCCGGAACCTCGTGTGAACGCAGGTGCGCTTCGATCTTCTTGGCGTTCATCATCATGCGGCATTGTAGCCCGTCCCCGTGCGCCTCGCACGGGGCTTCTGGGTTTGTGGTCTGCCCGGCCGCGGTCAGGGAGGGGCCTGTCGACCGGCCGGTGCCCGCTTGAGGTAGCCGGGAAGCTCGGTCAGGGCCTGGATGTCGCCGGACGCCCCGTTGCGGGAGAGCAGGATCGGCGTGAGCGAGGCGGCGCGGGCGGCCTGTGCATCCTCGGGCTGGTCCCCGACGTAGTACCCGGCCCGGGCCCCGAGCGCCTCTTTCATCCGTTCGAGGAGGTCGGGGGCCGGTTTAGCGTGGCGCAGGGCGGCGAGTGAGGAGCCTCGGCCGATCCAGGCCCGAAAGATCCGATCGAGGGAGAACCGATCGACGACGCGGTCGACGATCGGCTGGGGCGAGTTGCTGACGATCCCCAGGCGGTACGTCCCGGTCAAGCGTACAAGCGAGGAGACGTCCGGGAACAGCGTGATCCGCCCGTCCTCGAGGGCGGCGAGCTTGCCGGCCATGTAGTTCTCCTCGCGGCGGGCCCACAGCGTCTCGAGGCCGGGGATCCCATGACGTTGGCAGAACGCGTCACCGTCCCGCAGCAGGTTGATGATGTACAGGGCGCGGCCGTTCTCCTCGGTCTCGGGGATCCCGAAGTCGCGGAGGGTCTTCATGAACGCCTCCACGATCCACCCCCCGGGGGTGAAGTCGTCGGAGTCGACGATGACTCCGTCCATGTCGAACCCCAACAGGCACTTCATTCTTCGGTCACGGTTTCGTGGATCGTGAGCCCTCGCGCCTTGAGGCCGGAGAGGAAGGCCGCGGTGGGGACGCACACCTCCTGCGGCAGGGCGCCCCGCGTGGAGATCTGTCCGGATGCGAGCATCATCCCGATCTGCGCGACCGGAAAGCCGGTCGTGCGCATCATCGCCGAGAGCTCGGTCTCCTCGTCGTAGGTGTCGACCATCTCGTAGGCCACCTCCCGCGCGCGGCCGGCGACGCTGCCTTCGGCGGTCACGCGGAGCAGGACGACGTCCGGCTCATCGAAGGAGAGCCGTTCGGTAAACAGGTGGGCCGCGAGCTCCCGGGGGACGATCTCGCCCTGCTCCAGGCGGCACGGTGCGGTGTCGAAGAAGCCGAGCTGCGCCATCGCCGCCACCTTGGCCGCGTGGCCGGGATAGCGGATCGTCTTGTAGTCGAGGAACCTCACCCTTCCCTCCAGGGTCTGCGGCAGGGTCGAGCTTCCCCCGGAGGTGTGGAACGCCTCGAGCCGCTCGTACGGCGGGGGAAAGGAGATCTCCTCGCAGCCGGTGAGGGAGGGGACCGTGGCGATCCGCCCGTCCCGCAGGATGGTTGCCTCCTCCATGTACTCGTTGAGCAGCCCATGGGCGGAGAAGACGAGCTGGTAGGAAAGCGGTGGGCGGGGGTGCTGCGGAAGCCCGCCGACGCGGATCCTGACAGCATTGACCTCATCGAACCGCTCGATCGCCGCGGCGGTGAGCAGGTTGACGAGCCCCGGCGCGAGGCCGCAGTCGGGGATGAGGGTCACCCCCGCGGTCCTCGCCCGCTCGTCGAGCTCGAGCTCCTGGGCGACGATCCGGTTGTTCCCGCCGAGGTCGCAGAAGTGGGTGGCGCTCTCCACCGCCGCTCTTGCAAGCGGCAGGTTCAGAAAGTAAGGCACGGCGCTGATCGCTACGTCACAGTCGGCCATGAGCTCGCGGGCTGCGCGGGGAGCGGTCACATCCAAGCGGCAGGGCACGACCCGCCGATCCGCGAGCCAGTCGGCGACCGCCTCGGCACGGCCCTTCTCCCGATCGGTGATGAGGATCGCCTCGGGCTCCTCGCGGCGCGAGAGGTCGTAGGCGATCGCCCGACCCATCATCCCTGCACCCAGTACGAGCAGACGCATCGTTACCCTCACCTCGCGGCGATTGGAGTTCCTGTTGGATTCTACCGACCGGATCCGGAGAATGAAACCATGGGGCGCTCCAACACGCAAGGGACGACCTGCGGAGGCCCGCATCGGGAGGAAGGATGAGGCCGCACGTGCGGACGATCGGCAAGACCGAGCTCATCGTGACCGGAGGGGATATCACCCGGCGGAGGACCGAGGCGATCGTCAACGCCGCGAACCCGTCCCTCTCCGGCGGGGGCGGGGTCGATGGCGCGATCCACCGTGCCGGGGGACCGGCGATCCTCGCGGCCTGCCGCGACCACATCCGCGCGCACGGGCTGCTCGCGCCGGGTGAGGCGATGTGGACGCCCGGTGGGGATCTTGGCGCCCGCTTCGTGATCCACACCGTTGGCCCGATCTACCGGGATCCGGATCACTCGGCGCTGATCCTCGCCCGGGCCTACACGGCGAGCCTGAGGCTCGCCGAGAGCCTTGGGGTGTCGAGCCTCTCCTTTCCGGCGATCAGCACCGGCGCCTACGGGTACCCCGCCGACGAGGCGGCCGCGGTCGCGATCGGCGCGATTGTCGAGCACCTGCGCGCGGGCTCGTCGCTCGAGCGGGTGGAGATCGTCTGCTTCACGCGGGCGGTCTATGCAGCGTTTGAGCGAGCGCTGCGCGACCCAGCCGGTTGAGCGGGTGGCGCGGCCGCGAGGATGGCGGTATACTGTCCCGCAAAAGAGCCGATATCTCCGATCCATGTTCCCTACGGGTCTCTGACCTACGGGGCATGGACGACAGGGTGTGGCGGGAAACGGTCACGCCTTCCGCGCTTGAAAAGGAGACGGCCTGCGGCCCTCCTTTTCCTGCCGGAGAAGACGAAAAGGAGGGTCTCGTGCCTGTCAGAAGCGTTGTTGCTGTGTTTGTTGCGCTTTTGGGGTTGTGTCTTCCGGGGGTCGCGCAGTCCCAAACCCCTTCTTCGGTCCCGCTCTCCGGTCAGCTCATCATCTTCCACGCCGGGAGCCTCGCCGTGCCGGTGAAGGCGCTGTGTGACGCGTTCCACGTGGAACACCCCGGGGTGACCTTCGCCACCGAGGCCTCGGGGAGCCGGGACGCCGCGCGCAAGGTGAGCGAACTCGGCCGCCAGGCCGACCTCATGATGTCCGCAGACTACTCGGTCATCGACACGCTCCTCATCCCGCAGTTCGCCTCGTGGGACGTCGTCTTCGCGCGCAACGAGATGGTCATCGCCTACACCGGCCGCTCGAAATACGCCGACGAGATCACCGCGCAGAACTGGTACCAGGTGCTCCTGCGCAAGGGGGTCATCTACGGGCACTCCGATCCGAACGCGGACCCCTGCGGCTACCGGACCCTCATGCTCTGGCAGCTGGCGGAGAAGTTGTACGGCGTGCCCGGCCTGTACAACGACCTCGTCGCGGGCTGCCCGCCGGCGAACACCCGGCCCAAGGAGGTCGACCTGATCGCCCTGCTCGAGTCCGGCGACATGGACTACGCCTTCGAGTACCGGTCGGTCGCCGTGCAGCACGGGCTCAAGTTCATCGAGCTTCCCGACAAGCTGAACATGAGCCAGGCGGCGGATGAGGACTTCTACAAGCAGGCGAGCGTGAAGCTCAACGGGGCGCAGCCGGGGACGACGATGACCGTCACCGGGAGCCCGATCCTCTACGGGGTGACGATGATCAAGGACGCGCCGCACCCGCAGCTCGCCCTCGCGTTCCTCGAGTTTCTGCTCGGCCCACAGGGCCAGGCGATCCTCGCGAGCTGCGGGCAGCCACCGGTCGTCCCCGCCCTGGTGGAGGCCGGGAAGGACGCCCTTCCGAGCGCCCTGGAGGGGTTCGTCCAGTGACCGCAAGCCCGATCGGGGCCCGCGGGGCTCGAAGGCCCTGGAAAGCGGCCGTGCGAAACCGGATGGGGGTCGCGTTCGCGTTTCTGGGCGCGATCCTCATCCTGTTCGTGGTCTGGCCGCTCCTGACGACCGTGGTCTCTTCGGGCCCCTCCGCGATCTGGCAGACCCTTCTCGATCCGGAGGTCCGCGCCTCGATCGGGCTCACCTTCTACGCGTCCCTCATCGCCACCGCGATCGCCTTCGTGTTCGGCGTCCCGCTCGCCTACCTGCTGGCACGGACGCAGTTCCCGGGCAAGCGCCTGGTCGAGGGGTTCGTCGACCTGCCGATCATCGTCCCGCACTCGGCGGTCGGGATCGCGCTTTTGATGGTCTTCGGCCGCCAGACGCTCCTCGGCAAGGCGTTCGGCAGTTTCGGCGTGCGGTTCGTCTCGGCGGTGCCGGGGATCGTGATCGCCATGCTGTTCGTGAGCCTCCCCTACCTCGTGGACGCCGCCCGGGAGGGGTTCGAGGCGGTCGATCCGCGCCTGGAGCGCGTGGCCCGCACGCTCGGCGCCTCACCGTGGGGCGCGTTCACGCGCGTGACGCTGCCCCTCGCCCGGCGGAGCGTCCTGTCCGGCACGCTCCTCATGTGGGCGCGGGGGTTGAGCGAGTTCGGCGCGGTGGTCATCCTCGCCTACCACCCGATGGTCACCCCGGTCCTCCTGTACGAGCGGTTCGAGTCCTACGGCCTCTCCGCCGCGCGGCCGGTGGCGGCGCTCATCGTCCTGATCTGTTTGGCGACCTTCGTGGTCCTGCGCACCGTGGCCGGGCGAAGAAGGCCGCGGTGGATCTAGGTGGCGTCGCCCTGCGGATCGAGGACCTGGAGGTCGCGGTGGGGGGCTTCCACCTGCGGGGGATCGACCTGGGGCTCGATCGGGGGGAGTACTTCGTGCTCCTGGGGCCGACCGGCGCGGGCAAGACGATCCTCCTCGAGACCGTCGCCGGGCTGCACCCGGTGCGCGGTGGACGGATCGTCCTCGAGGGGCGGGAGGTCACCGCGCTCACCCCCGAGCACCGGCGGATCGGCTTCGTGTACCAGGACTACGCCCTCTTCCCCCACCTCACCCTGCATGAGAATCTCGCCTTCGGCCTGCGGGCACGCCGGCTCGATCGCGGAGCGGTCGCGAAGCGCGTCGGACGGATCGCCCGCCTCCTGGGGATCGATCCGCTGCTTGGCCGCCGTCCGGCGCAGCTCTCCGGTGGGGAGGCCCAACGCGGGGCGCTGGCGCGGGCGCTCGTCGTCGAGCCCCGGCTCCTCCTGCTCGACGAGCCGCTCTCCGCGCTCGATCCGGAAACCCGCCACGGCCTGCAGCGGGAGCTCGGACGGGTCCACCGCGAGCTTGGGACGACGACCCTCCACGTCACCCACGACTTCGAGGAGGCCGTGTCGCTGGGCGGGCGGATCGGGGTGATGCACGAGGGGGAGATCCTCCAGGTCGGCTCCGCGCAGGAGGTGTTCCGTTTCCCCGCGACGCGGTTCGTCGCGCGGTTCGTCGGCGCGCAGAACATCTTCTCGGGGCAGGTGCGGTCCGACGGGGACCGGGCGGTGTTCAGCGGAGAGGGGCTCGAGATCACGGTGGTCACGGACCGCCGGGGCCCGGCCCACGCCTCGATCCGGCCGGAGGAGATCCTCCTGTCGCGCGAGCCGCTGTCCTCGAGCGCCCGCAACGTGCTTTCCGGACGGATCACCGAGCTTGTGGATCGCGGCGTTTTGGTCTACGTTTTCGTCGAGGGGCCCGCGGTGTTCACCGCGGCGATCACCCGCCCCGCGGCGGAGGAGATGGGGCTTGCGACCGGGCGGACGGTCCACCTGGCATTCAAGGCCTCGGCGGTGCACGTGTTCTAGGAGGCAGGCGGCTTGACGGAGAACACCGATCGTTTCGGGCGCAAGATCACGTACCTGCGGGTCTCGGTGACCGACCGCTGCAACCTGCGGTGCGGCTACTGCATGCCCCCGGAAGGGGTGCCGCAGCGGTCGCACGAGGACATCCTCCGCTACGAGGAGATCGAGACCGTGGTGCGCGCCGCGGCCGACC
>CAZBWD010000066.1:0-9180 GCA_964495585.1 uncultured Thermotogae bacterium | reverse complement strand
CACCGGGTGCAAGCCGGCGCACACCCCGACGCTCGACGAGGTCAAGGACCAGGTGCGCAAGGACTACATCAGCGCTACCTCCAATCAGAAGTTCAGCGACTGGTACCAGAAGGTCCATGATCAGTCGCAGATCACGATCGATCTGCCGGTGGTCGCCGCGTTCCTGACGCAGCACACTGACGAGAGCAAGACGCTCACCGCGCTGGAGCAGGTGGAGAAGGCCGGCACGTCGAGCGATCAATACCTCCCGTACTACATCGGCCGGATCTACGAGACGCAGATGAACACCGCGCAGCAGGACCTGAAGACGCTCCAGGCCAAGGTCCAGACCGGCTCGAGCACGGTCCAGACCGGGTCGGACAAGGCGCAGACTGACGCGCTGCAGAAGAAGATCGCGGACGACAAGGCCCAGGCGATCGCGTACTACGTGAAGGCGCTCGATCAGGTCACGCCGGACGAGACGTTCCTCAAGCGGGTGGTGGCGCTGGATCCGAACAACACGACGGCGAACTACCTCTACGGGAAGCTCCTCGCCGGGCGGGGGGACACCCTGGGCGCGGACCTGCGGTTCGAGCAGGCGATCAAGGCTGATCCGAACTACGAGGCGGCCTACATCGCCTCCGGCGATCTGGCGGTGAGCGACGGCATGCTGTCGCGTGCCACGCAGCAGTACGAGGGGGCGCTCAAGGTGAAGCCCAACGACGTGCCGACGATGCTCAAGCTCGCCTCCGCCTACATCGGGCTCAGCCAGCTGGACGATGCGGAAAAGATCCTCGCGGCGGTCGAGAAGCTGGAGCCGAAGAACGTCGATCTCGTCACTGAGCAGGGCGATCTCGCCTACGCGCGGTTAGTCGCAGCGGTGGGCGAGCGTGACCAGTTGCAGGCCAAGGCGAACCCGACCGCCGCCGACACGGCGCAGCTGCAGAAGCTTCAAGACGGGATCTCGGGCTACGAGAAGACGGCGCTCGACCGTTACAACGCGGCGCTCGCCCAGGGCGACTCGCTCGACCTCTACATCAAGATCGGAAACACCTACCTTGCGGTGGGGAACCTCGATCAGGCACAGACGAACTTCCAGCACGTCGTCTCCCGGTCCCCGTACAAGGCGGAGGCCTACGCCGGGCTGGGCGAGGTCTACCTGAAGCAGGGGGACACCGCCGACGCGATTAAGAACTACCAGATGGCGTTCGACCGCACGTTCGACAAGACGCGCAAGCAACAGATCGGGGAGGGGCTCGTCTCCCTGGAGCCGGACAACACGAGCGCACGGTTCCAGCTCGCCAACGTGTACGCCGAGCAGTACATGTGGAGCGCGGCGATCAGGCAGTACGCCGCCATCTTGAGCGTCCAGTCCGACTCGCTCGAGGCGTATCGGGGGATCGCCGAGGCCTACAAGTGGAAGACGGAGTATTCGACTGCCCTGCAGTACCTCGACCGCGGGCTGTCCTACGCCAAGACCGACCAGGACAAGATCGACTTCTACAAGAAGATCATCGACGTGGACCAGACCCAGGTCGGGCAGGGCAAGCCGCTGACGCAGGCAGGACTCGATGCCTCGCTCGCCCTGGCTAAGCTCTACCTGGCGCAGGGGAACAAGGCCGACGCCAAGACGACCCTGGAGACGGTCACCAAGAACAACCCGACCTACCACACGGACGAGCTGACGACCCTCCTGGTTCAGGCCGGCGTGCAGACCGCAAGCCAGACCACGCAGACGCCGAGCGAACAACTGACCCCCAGCGCGACGCAGACGCCGGGCAATGGGTCATAGGTCGTTCGACGACCTGGCCGCACTGATCGACCGGCTCCGGGAGCCGGACGGCTGTCCGTGGGATCGGGCTCAGGACCATCACTCGCTGCGGCCGTACGTGCTGGAGGAGGCGCAAGAGGTGGTCCTGGCGATCGACGGGGGGGATCCCGCTGCCCTGGCTGACGAGCTTGGGGATCTCCTCCTTCAGGTCTTGCTTCACGCGCGGATCGCTTCGGAGTCCGGGGCGTTCACGATCGACGATGTCATCAACCGCTTGGCGGACAAACTCGTCCGTCGTCATCCTCACGTTTTTGCCGACGCGCCCCGCGACCTGGGTTCGATCCGCCGGACTTGGGATGAGGTGAAGCACGGGGAGGATCGGGCCACTCCGCTGTTGCCCGCGCTGTTGGCGGCGCGGAAACTCATCGAGCGGTCGGGCGGCGTCGTTCCCGCCGTCCCTGGCGTCGAGCCGGAGGCGCAGGCTGGCCGGCGCCTCCTGCAGGCGATTGCGGAGGTGTGGCACGAGGGACACGACCCGGAGATCGCGCTGCACAAGGCGATCACCGAGATCGTCTCTCAGGAGGGCGGGTGATGCGGGACGCGGCGGTCTACTGGGTGAAGACGACCCAGGAGGAGGTCCACTTCCTCGACGCGATCGTCAGCGCCTACGACGGCTTGGCGAATGTGCGTCGGGATTACCGGCTGCGGGACGGGGTGATCTACTTCAAGGTCTACGTCGCGCCGGGGATGGAGGAGGAGTTCCTCGCCCTGATCGAGCGGCTGCGCAAGACAGCGCGGATCGGAAACGTTGTCCAGGGGGAGGACGATGAGGATCCTGCGGCCGCGTGAGACAGCGGAGACGCTCGTGGAGATCGACTATTCGCGGCTCTACGCGATCGGGAAGCGGGCGATCCTCTTCGATCTCGACAACACCCTCGGGCGGCGGCGTTCCGAAGCGCTCGACCCGCAGGTGGAGCGCCTGCTCGCCGAGCTGACGCGGATGGGCTTCCGGATCGGGATCCTCACCAACCGGCGCTGGGTCAAGAGCGACCCCGTCATCGCGCGGTTGTCGGCCTCGTATCCGCTACGGCACACAGCGGGAAAGCCGCGGAAGAAGGGGTTCTTCGACCTGCTTTCCGAGCTTAATGTTCCCCCCGAGAAGACCGTCATGATCGGGGATCGGATCCTGACCGACATCATCGGGGCGAACCGGCTCGGAATCTACTCCATCCGCATCCGGACCGCATGAGATCGCGCTCATCCCTTGGCCGGGATGACCGGATCGGCTATGATTCGGGGACCGGTCAGCGGAAAGAGGGTGCGGCGCCATCCGCATCCGGCGGAGGACCGATCCGATGGCCCTCCCCTGACCGTACCATAAGGAGGGAGCCGTCGATGGATGTGAAGCACCTCGTCTCGCTTTCCGAACTCTCTACTGAGGATGTCTACGAGATCCTGGACACTGCGCGGGCCCTGAAGCTCGAGCACCGCGCCGGTATGAGGCACACGATGCTCGCCGGCAAGACCCTGGCGATGATCTTCGAGAAACCGTCGCTGCGGACGCGGGTCTCCTTCGAGAACGGGATGCACCAGCTGGGGGGCAACGCGATCTACCTCGGCCCCGATGACATCAAGCTCGGGAAGCGCGAGACGACCGAGGACATCGCGCTCGTCCTGTCCCGGTACGTCGACGGGATCATGGCCCGCGTGTTCGCCCACCAGACGATCGTCGATCTGGCGAAGCACGCCTCCATCCCCGTGATCAACGGGCTGTGCGACCGGTATCACCCCTGCCAGGCGCTCGGGGACCTGCTGACGATCTGTGAGAAGAAGCGCGGTCTCTGCGGCCTCTCCCTGGCGTTCATCGGCGACGGGAACAACGTCGCCCACTCCCTGATCAACGGGTGCACCAAGGTGGGGATGTCGGTGCGGATTGCCTGTCCCCGGGGGTACGAGCCGGATCCCGACGTCGTGTCGGAGGCCCGCAGCGCGGGCGGGAAGATCGAGATTCTTCACGATCCCAAGGAGGCGGCGGCCGGCGCGGACATCCTGTACACCGACGTCTGGGCGAGCATGGGGCAGGAAGCGCAGGCCGCGGAGAAGAGGCCCGCCTTCGCGGGGTTCACCATCGATGAGACGCTCCTTGCACAGGCCGCTGCGCAGGCACTGGTGATGCACTGCCTGCCGGCCCACTACGGGGAGGAGATCACCTACGACGCGTCCCGGAGCGCAGGGAGCGCGATCTTCGATCAGGCGGAGAACCGGATGCACGCGCAGAAGGCGGTGCTGGCCCTGCTCCTGGCCTAGGAGGTGGCGGTGAGCGCACAACCAGGCGCCGGAAGTTCGAACAAGGGCGACTGCCTGGTCACCGTGACCCCGGGCGCGCCTGCCTCGATCGAGGTCAAGACGGAGCAGGCGGAGCTCTTCGGCGCGGGGATCGAGGCGGTCGTCGGCGAGACCCTGGAGCGGCTGGGGACACGCGCGGCGGTTCGGGTGGAGGACTCGGGCGCACTCGACTACGTGATTGCCGCCCGCGTGGAGGCCGCAGCGCGGTCGGCCGCACCGGAGCTCGCACCGATCCGGCCCGAGGCCGTGCGGCCTGCGAGTTCGCCCAACCGGATCCGTCGCAGCCGGCTCTACGCCCCGGGGGACAACCCCCGACTCCTTGTCGGGATCGAGCTGCACGGAGCGGACTGCATCCTGCTCGACCTCGAGGACTCCGTACCGCTCGCCGAGAAGGCGGCCGCTCGGGTGCTGGTCAAGCACCTGCTCGCGACGGTCGACTTCCCCGAGGTGTGGGTGCGGATCAACCCGCTTCACGCCGGGGGGGCTCAGGACCTGGCGGAGGTCCTGCTCGGCCGCCCGCACGGGATCTGCCTTCCCAAGGCGCAGGCCCCGGCCGACGTCCTCGCCCTGGCCGCGGTGCTCTCCCGGCTCGAGGAGGAGGCCGGCCTCGAGGTTGGGACGACCTACATCCTGCCGATCCTCGAGACGGGCAAAGGGGTCCTGCACGCCGAGGAGATCGCGGCGGCCGATCTACGGGTCGTGGGGATCGCCTTTGGCGCGGAGGACTTCACCCGCGACCTCGGCGGGCGGCGCACCCGCGACGCCCTGCTGTTCGCCCGATCACGGGTGGCGGCCGCGGCGGCCGCGGCCGGGGTACAGGCGTCGGACACCGTCTACGCCGGTGTGGAGGACGAGGCAGGCCTCGTCGCCGAGGCGACGGAGGCGCGCGACCTCGGGTTCGCGGGTAAAGGGGTGATCAATCCCCGTCAGATCGGCCCGGTGCACCGCGTCTTCTCTCCGGATGAGGTGGAGATCGCGCAGGCGAAGCGGATCGCGGCCGCGGCAGCGCAGGCGCAGGCCCAGGGGCTCGGGGCGGTCGCGCTCGACGGGAAGATGGTCGACCGTCCGGTCGTCGCCCGTGCGCAGCGGATCCTCCGGCTCGCGGAGCGGCTCGACAAGGAGGGCTGGCGATGAACAACGCGCTCGGGCGGGAGATCCCGGGGCGGCTGGGCGATCGGACGCTGCGGCCCTATGAGGGGGCGTTCGCCACGACCCCCGCGGGGCGCAAGGCGCCGCGGCCGCAGAAGGCCGTCCGTCCCGGGGAGGACAAGCTCCTCGCCTCGCTGGAGGAGGCGATCGAGGCGACCGGGCTTGTCGACGGGATGACGATCTCCTTCCATCACTCCTTCCGTGAGGGCGATCGGCTCGTGAACGCGGTCCTCGATGCCTGTGCGCGAAAGGGGCTCAAGGATCTGCGCCTGTTCCCGACCGCGCTCTTCCCGGTGCACGCGCCGGTGATCGAACACGTCCGCTCCGGCGTGGTCTCGCGCATCGAGGGGTCGATGAACGGCCCGGTGGGGGCGTACGTCTCGCAGGGCGGGAGGCTGCGTGAGCCGGCGGTCCTGCGCTCGCACGGCGGGCGTTGGCGGGCAGTCGAGGCCGGCGACGTGGCGATCGATGTCGCGTTCATCGCCGCGCCCCAGGCCGACGCCTACGGGAACGCGACCGGGATTGCCGGCAGGACGCCGTGTGGCCCGATCACGTTCAGCGCGGTCGACGCCCAGTATGCGGGAAAGACGGTCGTGGTGACCAACGACCTCGCGCCCTACCCGGTGCACCCCTTCGAGATCCAGCAGGGGTGGACCGACTATGTGCTCGTCGTTGATGAGATCGGCGACCCGGGGAGCATCGCCTCGGGGACGCTTAAACTCACCCGCTCGCCGGCGCGGCTGCGGATCGCGCGGCTGGCGGCGGCGGTGGTGAAGGCGTCGGGGTATCTGGTGGAGGGGTTCAGCTTCCAGGGCGGCGCGGGCGGGATCTCGCTCGCTGCCACGATGTTCGTCGGTGAGGAGATGGCCCGCGCGGGGATCGTCGGCGGCTTCGCGATGGGCGGCGGGACGAAGCTCCTTGTCGATCTCCTTCACCAGGGCGTCGTGCGGGCGATCCTCGACGGGCAGGCGTTCGACCTCGATGCGATCGCGTCGTTGCGCGACGACCCGCGGCACCTGATCATGGATCCCGGCCTTTATGCGAACTACGATTCGCGCGGCTGTTCGACCTACCGGCTCGATGCCGCGTTCCTCGGCGCGACCGAGGTCGACCTCGATTTCAACGTCAACGTGAACACGCATTCCGACGGGCAGCTCCTCCACGGGATCGGCGGGCATCAGGACGTCGCCGCGGGGGCGAAGATGACGATCATCACCATCCCCACGCTGCGCGGGCGGCTGCCGGTGATCGTCGACCGTGTGACGACCGTGACCACGCCCGGCGAGGTGGTCGACGTGATCGTGACCGAGCGGGGGATCGCCGTGAACCCGGCGCGGGAGGACCTGCGGGAGCGGTTCCTCGCCGCAGGGCTTCCGGTGCGGGATCTCGCGCAGATCAAGAACGAGGCCGACCGGCTCACCCGGCCGCCGCGCCGGCCGGTCTTCGGGGACGAGGTGATCGCGCTCATCGAGTGGCGGGACGGGACAGTGATCGACGCCGTAAGGAAGGTGGTAGGATGGGAGTGAGAGAGGGACTCCGTGCGGTCCTGCCGGAGATCGATGAGATCACCGACGTGGGGCTGCGCGAAAAGGTGTTGGCGACCTGGGAGGCGGGGCTTTCCCGCGGCGGCTGGCGCCCGCAGGACCTCGAGCGGATGCCGTTTACGCTCCTCAAGAGCGTGAAGATCAGCTTCGCGCAGCATGTGCGCAGCGTGACGAGGATCTGCCTTTCCGCCGTCCGGATCTTCGATGAGATCTATCAGGGAGAGCTGAAGCTCGACCACGACATACTGCTCGCCGGGGCGCTGCTCCACGACGTGGGCAAGCTCCTGGAGATCGAGGAGGTGGATGGGGTGTTCCGCAAGAGTGCTGCGGGCAAGCTCGTGCGGCACCCGTTCTCCGGGGTGGCGCTCGCCGATGCGAACGGGGTTCCGCCGGAAGTCCAGCACATCATCGGGATGCACTCCAAGGAGGGCGACCCGTTCAAGCGCAGTCCGGAGGCCGTGGTCCTGCACCTGGCCGATTTCATGAACTTCGATCCGATCGAAGGGTGATCACGATGAAGATGACTTTCGCCCAGAAGGTCCTCGCCAGGAAGGCGGGGCTCGAGCAGGTCGAGGTCGGGCAGATCGTCGAGGTGGAACCGGACGTCTGCATGTCGCACGACAACACCGCTGCGATCGCCAAGACGTTCGCCAAGATCGGGGTCGATCGCGTCAAGGACCCGAAGCGGTTCGTCGTCATCCTCGATCACACTGTGCCCGCGGCGACCGAAAAGTACGCTCTCGGCCACAAGGAGATCCGCGAGTTCGTGGAAAAGCAGGGGATCGAACACTTCTACGACGCGGGGGTCGGCATCTGCCACCAGGTCCTGCCGGAGAAGGGGTTCGCCCTGCCCGGGACGCTCATCCTGGGTTCGGACTCGCACACGACGACCTACGGGGCGTTCGGCGCCTTCTCCGCGGGGATCGGCCGCTCGGAGATGGCCGCGCTCTACGCCACCTCGAGGATCTGGTTGAAGACGCCGTCGAGTTTCCAGATCGTCGTCGACGGGACGCTGCATGAGCCGGTGACCTCCAAGGACCTGATCCTGAAGATCGTCGGGGCCCTGGGTGCGGACGGCGCGCTGTACCGTTCGGTCGAGTTCTCCGGCGAGGCGATCCGCCGGATGAGCCTCGGCTCGCGGATGGTCCTCGCGAACATGGCGATCGAGATGGGGGCGAAGAACGGGTACATCGCGCCCGACGACAAGGTGTTCGCCTTTCTCGATTCGCGGGCGGTGGCACCGTACACGCCGGTCTTCCCCGATCCCGGAGCGGAGTACGAGAAGACGTTCTCTTTCGACGTGTCCGGGCTCTCCCCGCAGGTCGCCAGGCCGCACACCGTGGATCACGTTGCGCCGGTCGAGGAGGTCGCCGGGACGCGGATCGATCAGGCGCTCCTCGGGACGTGCACGAACGGGCGGCTGGAGGACCTCCGGCTCGCCGCGGCGATCCTCGACGGCAAGAAGGTCGCCAAGGGGGTGCGTCTCCTCGTCCTGCCGGCGTCGCGGGAGGTGCTCGAACAGGCGCTCGCGGAGGGGCTCGTCGCCACGTTCGTCAAGGCCGGTGCGCTCCTCTTGAACCCGGGCTGCGGCCCGTGCCTGGGGGCGCACCAGGGCGTGCTCGCCCCGGGGGAGGTCTGCCTGTCCACGGCGAACCGCAACTTCAAGGGACGGATGGGCTCTCCCGACGCGGAGATCTACCTCGCCTCGCCGGCGACGGTTGCCGCCTCGGCGGTCGCCGGGGTGATCACCGATCCCCGCGAGGTGTTCGAAGGGGGTGGACGATGATCGAGGGACGGGTCTGGCGGTACGGGGACGACGTGAACACCGACGTGATCTTCCCCGGCAAGTACACCTATCAGCCGATGGAGCCGGCGCAGATGGCGAAGCACGCCATGGAGGGCCTCGACCCGACCTTCGCTAGGGAGGTACGCAGCGGTGATGTGATCGTCGCTGGGTCGAACTTCGGGTGTGGCTCCTCCCGCGAGCAGGCCGCCACCTGCCTGAAGGCGTCCGGGATCGCCGCGGTGGTCGCGAAGTCGTTCTCCCGCATCTTCTTCCGCAACGCGATCAACAACGGCCTCCCGGTGATCGAGCTTTCGAAGGGGATCGACAAGATCGAGAAGGGGGACACCGTGAGGATCGACTTTGCGGCGGGCACCGTGGCGCACGAGGGAGACGTGCATCGCTTCCCCGCCCTGCCGCCGGAGGTCCTCGCCATCCTCGAGGACGGGGGCCTGATCCCGCACGTCCGCAAGGCCTTGGGGAAGGCGTAGCCCGCGAGGTGCGTATGAAGAGCAGGCTCGATCGGTTTCCAAGGCAGCGCCTGACGTTTCTTGGCTCCTCGCTGTTTCATGTGGGTAAGGCGAAGTCGAGCTTACCGGCCAGCAAGT
>CAZBWD010000065.1:0-9181 GCA_964495585.1 uncultured Thermotogae bacterium | reverse complement strand
CGATCCGAGTCGTGTCGACGCGGCCGCCGTGAAGGAGATCCTCGAAAAGGAAGGACTCCCCGCCTTCTCCCTGACCACCGGCCAGGCGGCCGGCCTGGAAGGCCTGTCGCTCGTCTCGCCCGACGAGCGCGTCCGCGAACGGGCGATCGCCCGCATCGAGGCGCACATGCGCCTCGCGCGGGAACTGGATGCGGTCGTCATCGTCGGATCGCTCCAGGGGGCCGACGGCGAGGCGTCCCGCCTCGTCGAGTCGCTTCGGGAGTGCGCCGGCTTCGACCCGGGGGTGCGGCTCGCGCTTGAGCCGCTCAACCGCTATGAGTCGCGGCTCGTGAACACCGCCTGGGCAGGGCTCCGCGTGGTGGAGGCGGTGGGTCGCGAGAACCTCGGCCTGCTCGTCGACACCTTCCACGCGAACATCGAGGAGCGCTCGATCCCCGCCGCACTGCGCACCGCGGGAGAACGCCTGTTCCACGTCCACCTTGCCGACTCGAACCGTCACGTCCCCGGCCACGGGCACCTGGATCTGGATGCGATCTGGGAGGCGTTCGCGGCCCTCGACTACCGGGGCGCCGTGGTCCTCGAGACTCACCTGCGGCCGAGCGCCGAGGTGCTCCTCGCCGCGGGGCGCGACCTGCCCAGGAGCTGGTCGGGATGAGCGCGCGCGCGATTCCCGCGGGACTGGAGCCCGACCTCCGTTCGATCCACGTCGCCGACGGGGTGACCTACGCGCTCGTTACCGCTGCTCGGGGCCGGTTCCTGTACGCCTCTGCGGCCGATCGCCTGCCCGGCGGCCGGCCGGTCGCCGGTGGGTTCCTTCATCCGCTGATTCCGCAGACCGCGTGTGCCCTGCAGCGGGTCTTCCCGTGGCTCGTCCCACGGCGGATCCCCCGCGACGCGCCGAGCTTCGGGTTCGGCGACCGGATCGGCCTCGCGAGCCCGGGACACCTGCGCGCTGTGCGAAGGACCGGGGTGTTCCCGATCCTCGCCCAGCAGTCGGTGCGCGAGAATCACCGGACCGGGCGGTCGTTTGCCGCGGTGCTTGCCGGTGCCGTCTTCGGCGCGTTCCGCGAGGGGTACCGCGACGGGTTCGGGGCCGACGCGGACCACCTGAAGGAGGTCGACGACGCTCTCGAGGCCGCGGCGCTCGGGTTCTCGTTCTTCACCTGTGACCCGGGCGATCACGTCACCCCTGTCGAGCGGATGTCCCGCGATGAGATCCACGCCCAATTCACGACGCTCCCCGACGCCGCGGGCCTTGCGGCGCGCTACGCCGGGAAGGCGTTCATCATCGGAGACGGCCTCGTCCTGCGCTTCTCCGGCGAGGAGCTCGAACGCGCGGCGGTCAAGTACGGCGGGGCCGTGTCGCACGCGGCATCGATGGCGCGGGCGCTGCGCGCGGCGCGGCCCGACGGCTTCGACTACGAGGTCTCCGTGGACGAGACGAACGACCCGACGGCGCCGCTGGAGCACCTGTTCATCGCGCTCGAGCTGCGTCATCGCGGGGTGGCGTTTGTCAGCCTCGCGCCGCGGTTCGTCGGCGCGATGGAGAAGGGCGTCGACTGGCGGGGGGGCCGGGCGCGGTTCGACGCCGAGCTCCACCAGCACGCGCTCATTGCCCGATCGGTCGGCGGGTACCGGCTGAGCCTTCACTCCGGCTCGGACAAGTTCAGCCTGTACCCGGTGTTCGCCCGCGAGACGCGCGGCACCCTGCACGTGAAGACCGCCGGCACGAGCTACCTGGTCGCCCTGGGGGTGATCGCCCGGTGGGATCCGGCTTTATTCCGCGAGATCCTGGCTGTGAGCCTCGCGGCGTTCTCCCGCGATCGCGCCACGTACTACCTCTCGGCAGTACCGTCGCGGATCCCGGCGATCGAGACGGTGAGCGACGAGGCGCTTCCGGGCTTCGTCTCTTCCCACGATTCGCGGCAGGTCCTTCATGTGACGTACGGGTCCATCCTGCGCGGGCCGCTTGCGGAGAGGGTGCGCGCCTGCCTCCTTGAACACGAAGAGGAGCACCTCACGACGCTCGCCCATCATTTCGACCGGCACCTGGCCGGTCTGGAGGTGCCCGTGCATGGAGGATCGTGAACATCGTGTCGCGGTGTTGACCGGCGGGGGTGGCGTCCTGTGTTCGTCGATTGCGCTGGGGTTGGCCCAAGCCGGCCTGCGCGTCGTGCTGCTTGACCTCGACGAGGACAAGGCGCGCTCGGCGCTCGCGGCGGTGCGAGCCGTCGGCGGGGAGGGGCTCGCCGTGCGGGCGAGCGTGCTCGACCGCGACGAGCTCGTGCGGGCGTCCGAAGCGGTGCTCGATCGGTTCGGGAGGATCGATGTCCTGATCAACGGGGCCGGCGGGAACCACCCGCGGGCGACGACGAGCGACGAGCTGTCGTTCTTCGACCTGCCGGAGGAGGAGATCCGGTTCGTGTTCGATCTGAATGCGCTCGGCACGATCCTCTCCTGCCAGGTCTTCGGCCGGGTGATGGCGCAGGCCGGCGCGGGGGTCATCCTGAACATCGCCTCGATGAACGCGATCCGGCCGCTTTCCCGCATCCCCGCCTACTCGGCGGCCAAGGCGGCCGTCGCCAACTTCACACAGTGGCTGGCGGTTTACCTGTCGCAGAACGTCTCCCCGAGGATCCGCGTCAACGCGATCGCTCCCGGATTCTTCCTCACCGAACAGAACCGGTTCCTGCTCGAGACGACCGACGGCGGCACGACGCCCCGCGGGGCTCAGATCCTCGCTCACACCCCGATGGGGCGGTTCGGCGAGCCGCGCGACCTGTGGGGGACCGTCCTGTGGCTCCTCTCCCCGGCGTCGGCGTTCGTCCACGGGATCATGGTTCCCGTCGACGGCGGGTTCTCCGCGTACTCGGGGGTGTAGCCAGCCATGCGGAACGTCGTCGTCGCACAGTCCGGGGGGGCGACCGCGGTGATCAACGCGTCCCTGCTCGGCGTGATCCACGCCTGCCGGTCGATGCCGAACCGGTTCGGCCTGATCTACGCGGCGCGCCACGGGATCGAGGGCCTCCTGCGCGAGGAGCTCCTCGATCTGTCCTCGCAGGATGAAAACGAGCTCGAGCTCCTCCGCACGACGCCCGCCGCGGGCGCGATCGGCACCTGTCGGTACAAGATTCGCCCGGACGAGACCGAAGACCTGGAAAGGATCACCGAGGTCTTCGTCGCCCACGGGATCGGCGCGTTCTTCTACATCGGGGGCAACGACTCGATGGACACCGCTCACCGGGTAGGCGAGGCGGCCCGCGAACGCGGCCTCGACCTCATCTGCACGGGGATCCCCAAGACGATCGACAACGACCTCGGCGACCCCGAGCGGGTGGTGGTCGACCACACCCCGGGGTACGGCTCGGCCGCCCGCTACTGGGCGACCCTCGTCCTCGGGCTCGACGAGGAGAACCGCGGCTCCTCTCCGGCCGATCCGGTGCTCGTCGTTCAGGCGATGGGCCGGCGGATCGGCTACATCGCCGCGGCAGCGCGACTGGCCGACCCGGACCGCGAGATGCCCCTGCAGATCTATCTTCCGGAGGCGGGGGTGTCCCTGGAGGAGATCGGGGAGAACGTCGATCGCGAACTGCGGCGCTCGGGCCGCGCCCTCGTCGTCGTGAGCGAGGGGATCAAGGTCGGCGCGCTCGGCGAGCGGCGCGACGCGTTCGGGCACGCGACGTTCGGCTCGTCCCGCGGATCGGTCGCCCAGGTGCTTGTCAACTACCTCAACCAAAGGGGATTGCCAGTGCGCGGCGCGGCGCGCGGGCAGGTCCCGGGCACCGACCAGCGTCACGCCATCCTCTGCGCCTCGCCCGTCGATCTCGGCGAGGCGTACGGGGTGGCGCGGTACGCGGTGGAGATCGCAGTCCGCGACGGCACGGGGTACATGGCGACGATCGTCCGAGGGTCCGCGCCGGGGTATCGCGTCTCGTACGGGAAGGCGCCGCTCTCGCAGATGGCGGGCGCGGAACGGCGTTTTCCGCGGGAGTGGATCGCGGAGAGCCGGTGTGACGTCACCGACGGGTTCCTCGCCTACGCCCGCCCCTTGATCGGAGACGCGTTTCCTGAGGTCCCGATCGAGCAGGGATTGCCGCGGTTTGCAAGGTTGAGGTCGGACCTCGTCAGAAAGAGGTTGCCGGACTACACGCCCCAGGCCCACAGGGAGGTCGACCGGTGACCGGCTCGCCCGCCGATCGCCTCGCGGCGTTCCGACCGGCACACGAGCACCTCGTGTGCATCGACTCGGACGGGTGCGCATTCGACACGATGGGGATCAAACAGCGGGAGTGCTTCTGCCCGTGGATGATCGCCCACTTCGGGCTCCAACCCGTGGCCGAGGCGGCGCGGGAGTGTAAGGTCTTTGCCGATCTCTTCTCGAAGACGCGGGGGGCGAACCGCCACGTCACGATCAAGCGCATCCTGACCGAGCTGCTTCCCGCACACCCTCTCGTGCGTTCGCGGGGCTTCATCGTTCCCCGGTATCCCCACTACTTTGCGTGGGTCGACGATCCGGGAAGCCTCCTCTCGAACGAGGGACTGGAGCGGGCGATCGTAACGGCCGCCGATCCCGCGGCCAGGCGGGAGCTGGAGGCGGTCCTCGCCTGGAGCAAGCGGGTGAACTGGGCCGTCGGGGAGATCGTGAAGGGCATCCCGCCGTTTCTCGGCGTGCGGGAGGCGCTCGAGCGGCTCGCAGGGACGGCGGACGTCGTCGTGGTGTCGGCGACCCCGCTGGAGGCGCTGCGCCGTGAGTGGGCGGAGCACGGCATCGATCGCTACGCAGGGCTCATCTGCGGACAGGAGATGGGAACCAAGGCGCAGCAGATCGCAGCCGTGAGGCACGGGTACTCCGGGGATCGCGTGCTGATGATCGGTGACGCGCCCGGCGACCTTCGGGCAGCAACGTTGAACGATGCGTTGTTCTACCCGATCGTCCCCGGGGAGGAGGAGGCCGCGTGGCAGCGGTTCGTCGATGAGGCGATGGGCCGATTCCTCGCCGGGACGTACCGCGGAGGCTACGAGGAGGACCTGCTCAATCGGTTCGATCGGGCCCTCCCGGAAACCCCGCCGTGGGAGGTGAGCGGATGAACGCAGCGGACATCGGCGTGATCGGCCTGGCGGTGATGGGGCAGAACCTCGTCCTCAACATGGGACGAAACGGCTACCGCGTCGCCGTCTATAACCGGACGACGGAGCGGACCAAGCGGTTTGTCGCCGATCGGGCGGCGGGCAAGCGGATCGTCGCGGCCGCCGACCCGTCGGCGTTCGTGGCGGCGCTCGCGCGTCCGCGCGCGATCCTCTTGATGGTCAAGGCCGGCGCGGCGACCGACGCGACGCTCGACCTCCTGTGGGACCGACTCGAGCCGGGCGACGTCGTCATGGACGGCGGCAACGCCCACTTCCCGGACACCGAACGGCGTTTCGCGGCCGCTGAGGCGCGCGGGCTCCACTACCTCGGGGTTGGCGTGTCCGGCGGCGAGCTCGGCGCGCTCCGCGGCCCGTCGATCATGGCCGGCGGCTCGGAAGCCGGCTATGCACACGTGCGGCGGCTCCTGGAAGCGATCGCTGCGCAGGGGCCGCGGGGGCGGTGCTGCGCGTACCTCGGACCGCGCTCGGCCGGCCACTACGTTAAGATGGTCCACAACGGGATCGAGTACGCGATCATGCAGGCCCTCGCCGAGTGCTACGACCTGATGAACCGCGGGCTCGGGCTCGACGCCGCCGCGATGGCCGATCGCTTTGGCGCGTGGAACCGCGGTGCGCCCGCCTCCTACCTCGTCGAGATCACCGAAACGATCCTCCGAACAGCTGACGAGGACGGGACGCCGCTCGTCGAGCGGATCCTCGACACCGCGTCGCAGAAGGGCACCGGGAAGTGGTCGAGTCAGTCGGCATTCGACGTCGGTACCCCGGCGGTGACGATCGCCGAGGCGGTGTTCGCGCGGGTCGTCTCCTCCCTCAAGGACGAGCGGGTCAGGGCCGGGTTGATCCTCTCCGGTCCGGCACCGGGGATCGGCGGGGACCCCGAGGAGGTCCTCGCCGACCTGCACGACGCCCTCCTCCTGACGACCGTCGTCGCCTACGCGCAGGGGCTGCGCCAGCTGCGCGACGCGTCAGTCGAGCTCGACTACGGCCTTGACCTGGCGGAGGTGGTGCGGGTGTGGATGGGCGGCTGCATCATCCGATCCGGGCTCCTCGAGTCGATCCGCGCGGCGGTCACCGGCGACCCGGCTCTCCCGCTCCTCCTCCTGGCCGAGCCGTTCACCTCGATGTGGGCCGAGCAGCAGGGCGGGCTGCGGCGGACCCTGGCGCGGGCGGTCGCAGCGGGGCTTCCGACCCCCGGCATGAGTTCGGCGCTCGCCTTCGTTGACGGATATCGCTCGCCGAGGCTGCCCGCAAACCTGCTCCAGGCGCAGCGGGACTGCTTCGGCGCGCACACGTACCAGCGCCTCGATCGCCCGGGAACGTTCCACACGCAGTGGGAGCGCCCGTGATCCGCTCCCTCGTGCCGGGCGTGCCGATTCCCGAGCCCGACCTGCGGGCGTTCCTGGAGGAGGCGCTCGACGGCGTCGCGCGTGCCGGCGAGCACCTGCTTGTTGTTGTGCCGGACGACACGCGCACGCTCCCGATGACGACGATCTTTGCACAGCTCCGTCACCTGCTCGCCCCGCGGGTCGCCCGGCTGACGGTCCTCGTCGCCCTCGGGACCCACCCCCCGATGACCCCGGCTCAGCTCGACGCCCATCTCGGTCCGGGCTGGGATCGGCCGGGCGTCGCGGTGCGCCAGCACGAGTGGCGCAACCCCGAGGCGCTCGCCCTGCTCGGCGTCATTCCTGCCTCAGTGATCGATGAGTTGAGCGGCGGTCGCCTGGCGGAGCCGGTACCGGTCCGCATCCACCGCCTGGCGCTTGACGCCGATCGGATCCTGATCGTGAACCCCGTCTTCCCGCACGAGGTGGTCGGCTTCTCCGGTGGTCACAAGTACTTCTTCCCGGGGATCGCCGGGGCGGAGATCCTCGACGTCTCGCACTGGCTTGGCGCGCTGATCACCAATCCGAAGGTGAACGGCCACCGCGATACGCCGGTCCGTTCGTTGATCGAGAAGGCAGCGGACCTCGTGTCGACGCCGCGCTCGGGCCTGTCGCTCGTGATGCGCGGGCACGATCTCGTCGGCGCGTTTGCTGGTGAGGTGCGCGAGGCGTGGGCGGCGGCCGCCGACCTCTCGGCGAGGACGAACATTGTCTGGACCGACCGGGCCTACGACAGGATCCTGTCGGTCGCGCCACTGATGTACCGCGAGCTGTGGACCGCCGGGAAGTGCATGTACAAGCTGGAGCCGGTCCTCGCCGACGGGGGAGAGCTCGTCATCTACGCGCCGCACATCGATGCGATTTCGCCGACGCACGAGGACTGGATCCTGCGCGTCGGTTACCATACACGCGACTACTTCCTCGCCCAGGCCGCGCGGTTTCAGGACGTCCCGCGGGCGATCCTCGCGCACTCGACCCACGTCAAGGGGATCGGCCGATACGAGGCCGGGATCGAGCGGCCGCGCGCACAGGTCGTCCTCGCCACCGGCATCCCCGAGCCGGTCTGCCGGCGGATCAACCTTGGGTACCTCGATCCCCGGACGATCGATCCAGATGCGTTCGCGGACCGCGAGGACGCTGGCGTGCTCCTCGTCCCCAACGCCGGCGAGACGCTCTACCGGCTCGCCGACGGCACGGTTCCCGATATCGACCGCTTGTAGGCCGTCGCGCTTCACAGCGGGGCTGCGGGGGCAGTACGATGACCGCGTCGCTTTCGATGGGCAAATCACCAGAGGAGAAGGAGGGACAATGAATCTGACCGAAATGCTTCGCCATCGGGTCGAGGACGCCTACCACGCCGCTGAGGGGTTGGTCGCTCTTGTGGATGGGGACAAGCTCGGCTGGAAGCCAGCGACCGGCAGCAACTGGATGACAACCGCCCAGCTCCTGAAACACCTCTCCGATGCGTGTGGCGCGGCGATGAAGGGGTTTGTGACCGGGGATTGGGGCTCGCCGCGGACAAGCGCCTCGCCCTGGAGATGATCGCCAGGGCCGGAGAGAACGATCTTGCGAACAAGACCGTCACTGCGCCCTGGGACCCGACCCCGCGGCCGCTCGGCTACCGGCTGAACGAGATGATCGATCACCTCATCTCGCACAAGGCGCAGCTCTTCTACTACCTCAAGTTGCAGGGAAAGCCGGTCAACACCGGGAACCTGTGGGGGATGTAGCAGTCGGTGGGCTGGTCGCCCCGTTGTGTGGGGAGGGCATGATCCGCACGGCGAATGCCCTGCTTGATCGCCTGCCGACTCTTGCCGGGTGAGCTGTGCTCCGTTCAGCACCGGGCGGTCGCCGTCGCGGGCCTTCACGGGAACCCGGCGCTCTACAGGCTCCTGGTCCGCATCGCCGGGACGTGGAAGGTCTCTTCGGTCTTCCTCGCCGGCGATCTCGTTCCGGGCGGAACCGGCCCGCCGCGAGAATCTCCCTTTGTCGTTCTGTTCACATCCGACGGCGGAAAACAGGTGGACGCATCAGAGGCTGAACGCGGCAACATCCGGTGAGGCTTGCTGCTTTCTCACGAGGCGAGGGCCCCGATCCTGGGGCGCAAGCCGGCCCACCCGTGGCGTCCACTCCTGCTGTCTGGACCGACTCCGTGGTATTACCTCTCCAGGAGATGCTGGGTGGGGTGTGCCGATCGGCGCACCGGCTATAACGTTCCCAGGAACTCCTTGATCTTGTTCTCCCACTCGCGGCCTTCGATGTTGACCTTCGCGCCGCGCGCGCCTTCGACGTCCTCGGCCTGGACGAAGATGAACCCGCCGCCTCCCTTGAACCGGGCGCAGCAGCGCTCCTGCTCTACGACCTCGAGGCCCAGGCCGTCGGGCCCGAAGAAGGAGGCAGCCTTCTCGATGACCTCCCCCGGACCGAACCGGCTCCGCTTCTCCATGCTCAGCATGATGTCCTCCTTGGTCTCCACCTGACTCAGCTTCTGAGCCTCAGTGTGGGGAATGGTGCCCGATTCGTCAACTTGCAAGGCCCCATTGATCGCCGGGGGTCGGTCACCGTGTTTCCGAAAGGATGAGGATCAGGCCGCCGGAGCGAGCCAGGCCCAGCCGAGCCTTCTGGAAGGCTGCTCTGGCCTCTGCCCTAGT
>CAZBWD010000064.1:0-9379 GCA_964495585.1 uncultured Thermotogae bacterium | reverse complement strand
GCCCTGCTCACGCTGACCCCGATCGAGGAGCCGGCGTCCGACGAGGAAGGGTCCCGCGCCCTCTCCCTGCGCATCGGCAACTACCTGTCGCGGAACATGAGCCGACGCCGCGCCCTGCTCGCCGAGAAGGGGGAAGCGACCGATCTCGGGCCGGCCAAGGCCCGGTTCCTCGACCGCGCCGCGCTGCTCGCTGACGAGCTGCCCAAGCCACTCGATCGGACGATCCTCGAGGTCGGTTGGGAGAAGGGCGGCGTGCACGCCTTCCTGCTCGGCGACGGAGTGAGCAAGGAGGAGCTCGTCAGGGCCGCGACCGCTCTCGTCGGCGGAGAGGAGCGGGCCGCGCCCGGGCAGGAG
The DNA here is from genome assembly GCA_964495585.1 of uncultured Thermotogae bacterium. GTDB lineage: Bacteria > Bipolaricaulota > Bipolaricaulia > UBA7950 > UBA9294 > CAZBWD01. The sequence goes on along the minus strand of CAZBWD010000064.1, from coordinate 9,025 downwards.
GACGAGGAGGCCGCTGCTTAGCGCATCGCCTCGCGGCCGGGGTCCCGCAGGAACGCGACCGCCGCCGCTTCGCCGCGCGCGTTCGCCCGCGCGAGGTCGTGATCGGCGAGGTAGGACACGAGGAACCCACCGGCAAAGGCGTCCCCGGCGCCGGTCGGGTCGACACCCGTGATCCGCACCCCGGCGCGTCGGTCGCGTGCCGGCCCGTCCCAGGCGAGCGATCCCGCTTCCCCCAGCGTGACCGCCCCGACGGTGAACCGCCCCGCGAGGGCGTCCACGATCCCCTGCGGATCGGCAAAACCAGCGAGGGTCTCCCCCTCGGCCCGGTTGAGGAAGACGAACGTCGCGGCGGCCATCTCCTCGAGCAGGGCGCGAGCACCGAAGCCGCGGATCAGGTTTCCGGGCGGCAGGCCGACGGAGGCCGTGAGCCCGGCGCGCTGAGCGATATCCATGGCTGCACGCGCCGCCGGCCGCTGCACCGCCGAGAGGAGGGCGTAGCCGGAGACGTGGAGGTGATCGACGTCCGCGAAGAGCGCCTCGTCGATGAAGGAGCGATCCAGTCCGTCGTTCGCCCCACGAGAACAGACCATCGTCTTCCCGTCCTCCCCCTCCAGGGCGAGGACCATGCCGCTGGGTCCGGACACGCGCCTGATGTGAGGCTCGATCCGAAGGTCGGTCAGGGAGCGGATCAGGAGCTCTCCCACCGGGTCGGTGCCCACGCTCCCGATGAAGGCGACGTGCGCCCCCTCCCGGGCCGCGGTCCGGGCGACGTTCCCTGCTGAGCCGCCGGGGACCACACGCACAACGGAGCGGATCTCGCCGTCCCGTGGGAGCGGTCCGGAAAGCCGCGCGCAGACATCGAGGTTGAGGTCGCCGAGGACGACCAACCGGGTCATTCCGGATCTCGGAGCGAGGCGACCGCCTCGGCGAGCGCCGCCACGCGCTCCTGGTCGATCGGCTCCTCGACCCTCGCCCCTTCCTTGAGCGCCGTGCCGACGATGAACCCATCCGCCTCGTGATAGACGGCGAGGTTGTCGATCCGCACACCGCTGCCGACGAAGACCGGAAGGCAGGTGAGCTGCTTCACCGCCTGAAGGTTCTCCGGCGGGGTGCGCTTCCCCGTCCCGATCCCGGTGACGATCAGGCCGTCCGGGAGGTTCCGCGCCGCGTCGAGCGCCGCCTCCTCGATCGTCGTCAGGTGGGCCGCGTGCTTGACGTGCACGTCCGCCAGGATCTTCGTCTGGCTGCCCAGGCGCTGGCGCAGGTCGAGCAGCGCCCGCGCCTCCCCCTCGACGACCCCCTGATCGGTGAACGCAACGCCGCAGAACACGTTCACGCGGACGAACGCCGCACCGGTCGCCGCGGCGATCGACAGCGCCGCCGGCCCGTCGTTGCGCAGGACGTTCACCCCCACCGGGCGGGTCGCCCGGCGCATGATCTCCTGGACGATCACCGTCATCGCGGTGATCGTCTCCGGGCCGGCGTGCTTGGTGAACGGGGCGTCACCGATGTTCTCCACGATCGTCCCGTCGGCTCCGCCCGCCTCGAGCGCCTCGAGATCGCGCAGGGCGAGGTCGACGATCCCCGACAGGGGCCGCCCGTTGTACCGGGGGCTCCCGGGCAGGGCGGGCAGGTGGATCATCCCGATGAACGGTTTCTCACAAGCGAAGGGTTCCATGGTCCCGTAACTATATCCGTTCTCAAGCCAAGGACAAGGATCACCGGTCCCGCTGGCCGCCGAGGCGCCTTGATCGGCTGGGGAGGCGCGGGTATCCTAACGGTGTTACGAATTTTGCAGAGGTGTTATCGCCGTGGGAAAACTGGTCCGCTTCAGCGTCTCGATCGAGGAAGAGCTCCTGCACACGTTCGATGAGCTGATCGCCAAGCGCGGGTATCCGAACCGCTCCGAGGCGATCCGCGACGCGATCCGGGAGCAGCTGATCCACCGGGAGTGGGAAGAGGGAGAGGAGGTGACCGGCGTGATCACCGTGCTCTACGATCACCACCGGCCCGGTCTCTCCTCGGCGCTCACCGACCTTCAGCACCACGCGCTGGCACAGGTCATCTCGACGACGCACGTCCACCTCGACGGCACGAACTGTCTGGAGTTCGTCGCGGTCAGGGGCGAGGCACGGGCGATCCAGGCGCTCGCCGACCACCTGGTGAGCCTGAAGGGCGTCAAGCACGGGCAGCTCACGGCCACCTCGACCGGAAAGCGCATCGTCTAAAGGAGGCATCAATGCGCAAGTTACTGATCATCGGTATCCTGCTTCTGAGCCTGGTCGGGGCGACGTTCTGGGCCGCGGCCAAGCCGACGGTGGTCGCCACCCACGCCGTCCTCGGGGAGTTCGCACAGGTCGTCGGCGGTGACCTCATCCACGTGGTCACGATCATCCCCTCGGGGTTCTGCCCCGCGCACTACGACCTGCGGCCGAGCGACCTCGCCGCGGTGAGCCAGGCGTCGCTCGTGCTGTACTCCGGGTTCGAGCCGTGGATGGATACGCTGCTTGCCGCGGTGGGAAGCGCCCAGCACCCGGCGCAGACCGTCGCGCTCTCCGGGGACTGGAACACCCCCAAGGACGCGGAGGCGCAGGTCGACGCGATTGCCACCGCGCTGGACAAGCTCCTTCCCCAGGACGCCGACACCTTTGTCGCCAACGCCGCCGCGTACAAGCAGCAGCTCTCCGCCCTGGGCGAGGACCTCCTGAAGCAGGCGCAGGCGCTTCACACGGGCGACGTCCCCGTGATCACCATGGCGTGGCAGGCGCCGTTCGTCTCCTTCCTCGGCTTCCCAATCGTCACGACCTACGGCGTGCCGGAGAACCTGTCGCTCAAGGACCTCGTCAAGCTCGCCCAAGAGGGGAAGGACGGCCACGCGAAACTCGTGATCGACAACCTGCAGAGCGGGGTCAGCTTCGGGGCCAAGCTCGCCTACGAGATCGGCGCGATCCACGTCGTCCTCTCGAACTTCCCCGGCGCGATGCCGAACACCGCAACGGTGCTCGATCTGTTCAAAGAGAACGCGCAGAGCCTCTTCTCGGCCATCGCCCCGCTCCCGGGGAGCTGAGGGAGCCGATCATGCAGACGCTGCGCATCGACCCGAAGACGACCGACCTCGAGGCGATGATCGCCCGGGGGATCCATCTGCACGGCCACGAGGGCCCTTTCCTGATCGCGGGGATCCGCATGGGCCTCCTCGCCCTGGATCTCCTCGGAAGCCCAGGCTACTTCGGCCTGGTGGCGGAGTCCCAGACAGGGGATGCGACCCCGCTCTCCTGCCTCACCGACGGGATCCAGGTCGGGAGCGGCTGCACCACGGGAAAGGGAAACCTGAAGGTGACCGACGAGGGGCACCCGCGGGCCCGGTTCACGACGCAGGAGGGCGCCTCCGTCACGATCACGCTCTCACCGACGGCCTACCGCGCGTTCCGCGATGGCGAGCTCGTGGAGCAATCGAAGCGCGCCCGCCTCATGCCGGCCGAGGACCTGTTCGAATGGTAACAGGAGCCATAGCGCTCGAAGCGGTCACCGCCACCTATGAAGGGGAGCGCATCCCCGCGCTTCACGGGATCACCCTCGCCGTCGACGCAGGGCGGCTCGTGGCGATCATCGGGCCGAACGGGTCGGGAAAGACGACCCTCCTCGAAGTCGTGAACGGCCTTCTGCCGATCACCTCGGGGACGGTCCGCGTCCTCGGCGAGACCGTCTCCACGAAGAGTCACCGGCTGCGGCGGCGGGTCGCCTACCTGCCGCAGGACCTGTTCTTCGATCCCCAGACACCGTTTCTCGCGCGGGACGTCGTCTTGATGGGCCGCTTCGCCACGGTCGGGCCGTTCCGGATCCCCGGCCCGACTGACCGCCGGCTCGCCTGCGAGGCGATGGAGGCGATGGGGATCGCCGCCCTTGCCGCGCGTCCGATCGGCCGGCTGTCCGGGGGGCAGCAGCGCAAGGTCCTCCTCGCTCGGGTCCTCGCCCGCCGGCCGGAGGTCCTCCTGCTCGACGAGCCGATGACCAACCTCGACCCACAGTCGAAAGAGGAGCTCGGGGAGCTCATCCTTCAGGTGCAGGACGACCTCTCGCCGACCACGCTCCTCGTCAGCCACGAGGCAACCCTGCTCCTGCAAGCAGCCGACCGCGTCCTCACCGTGGTCGGGGGGCGGATCCTCCCCGAGGCCGCCGGCTGGAGCACCTCGCCGCAGGCGGGCGCTGCGCTCGAGCGGTCGTCCTGATGTTCGGGCTGCCCTGGCACATCATCCTCCCAACCCTGCTCGGGAGCATCCTTTCCGGGGCGCTGTGCAGCGTGATGGGGATCTTCGTCGTGCGGATGAACCTCTCGTCACTGGGGTTCGCCATGTCGCACGCCGCCTTCGCCGGCGCGGCGCTCGGCCTGGTCGTCTCCGCGCTCGATCCGCTCCTGATGGCGATCCTGTTCGCGGTCGCCATCGCCGGCGTGCTCGGGCCGCTCACGCAGCTCTCGCGGCTGAAGGCGGACACGATCATCGGCGCGATCTTCCCGTTGATGATGGCGCTCGGCCTGATCTTCATCAGCCTCTCCCCGAGCGCCGCAATCGGCAGCGGCGCCCTCACCCTCCTGTGGGGGAGTGTCCTCGGGATCACGATGGGCGACGTGGTCAAACTCGCGATCCTCTGCGGCGCGACGCTCGTCATCCTCGCCGGCCTGAGCAAGGAGTTCCTGGCGGTCCTCCTCGACCGCAAGCTCGCCACCGCCTCGGGGGTCAACGCGCGGGCGGTGTACTACCTCGTCCTCTTCCTGACGGCTCTCACCGTCGCCCTGTCCCTGCGGATCACCGGGGGACTCCTGATCTACACCCTGATGATCCTCCCCGCCTCGGCCGCCTATCAGCTCGTCTACGACATCAAGAAGGTCTTCCTCCTCGCCCCGCTGCTCGGGATCCTCGCCGCGCTGGGTGGGTTCACCCTCTCCCTGTGGGTTGACCTCCCGATCGGTTCCTCGATCGCCGTCTCGGCGACCGGCCTCTTCCTCGCGGCAGTCCTCCTCTCACCCAACCGGCGTCGGGGCGTGCCGGCGACCGGCACGGCCCCGGGCAGCCAGGGCCGCTAGCGCCGGAGGAGTCCCCGCCCGACCGGGTTTTGCACTTGCCGGGACGATCCCCTAGAATCGACGAAAGTTCAGTCCGAGGGGGCACGACAGGATGGGCAAGCGAGAGGTACTGGAAAGCACGTTAAAGCAAATCAAGAAGGCGTATGGCGACGGGGCGATCATGTGGCTCGGGGACGGGGCGCAGGTCCTGCAGGTGGAGACGATCCCCACCGGGTCGCTGGCGCTCGACATCGCCCTGGGGGTCGGAGGAGTCCCGCGGGGACGGATCGTCGAGATCTTCGGCGCGGAGTCGAGCGGCAAGACGACCCTCGCCCTGCACATGATCGCCGAGGTGCAGAAACGGGATGGAACCGCGGCGTTCATCGACGCCGAACACGCAATCGATCCGAACTACACCCGCGCGCTGGGGGTCGATCTCGATCACATCCTCCTCTCCCAGCCGAACTCCGGGGAGCAGGCGCTCGAGATCACCGAACAATTGACCCGCAGCGGCGCGGTGGACATCATCGTCATCGACTCCGTCGCCGCGCTCGTCCCGACCGCGGAGATCGAAGGCCAGATGGGGGACTCCCAGGTCGGCCTGCAGGCGCGGCTGATGAGCCAGGCGATGCGCAAGCTGTCCGGAGCGATCTCGCAGTCGAAGACGATCGTCGTCTTCACGAACCAGCTGCGCTCGGTGATCAGCGGCACCCGCTTCGGACCCACCACCACGACGTCGGGCGGCCGCGCGCTCAAGTTCTACGCCTCGGTGCGGCTCAACCTCTGGAACTCCGGCAAGATCGAGGAGGGCGGCGACCACGTCGGTACGCGGGTCACCGCGCGCGTGGTCAAGAACAAGGTCGCCCCGCCGTTCAAGGAGGCGAGCTTCGACGTGATCTACGGGAAGGGGATCGTCCGCTCCCGCGACCTCGTGGGCACCGGCGAAGCCCTGGGAGTGGTCACCCGAAGCGGGTCCTGGTACTCCTTCGGCGACTCGCGGCTCGGCCAGGGGATCGGGAACGCGGCAAGCGCCCTGGAGGAGGACCTCAAGCTCGCCGACGAGATCGAGGCCGCCATCCGCCAGGCCGCCGGGCTCCCGTCCGCCACCACGGCTCAGGAGGAGGCAAGCGACGAGCAGTGATCCGTGGAGGAGCCTGACCCACCTTCTGCGTTACCGGCCGCGTTCGGTCGCCGAGGTACGCGGGCGGCTTTTGTCCTACGGGCATCCCGGCAAGATCGTCGAGGAAACGCTTGCCAAGGCACAGGACGCCGGACTCCTCGACGATCGGCGCTTCGCCCAGGCCTGGATCGAGGACCGCCTGCTGTACCACCCGCTGTCCCGCCGCGCTGTCGCCCGCGAGCTCGCCGACAAGGGGATCGCCCCCGAGCTCATCACGACGACGATGGAAGAACGGTACCCGCCGCAGAAGGAACGGGAGGTGCTCCTGCACCTCGCGCGGGGCCGGTGGGAGCGGTACGTGAGCCTGGACCCGGCCGTGCGGGTGCGCCGCACGGTGTCTTTCCTCACCCGAAGCGGGTTTTCAATATCCAAGGCCGGGGACGTGGTCCGGGCCCGCGAACGGGCGTCCCAGGAGGAGCGCGGATGACGGGAAAACATGAAAGGATCAGGCGATGAGCGAGTCACGCGTCGGCCTGGGGATCGACTTTCACCGGCTCTCCGCGGGGCGGCGACTCGTCCTGGGGGGGGTCGAGATCCCCCACGAGCTGGGCCTTGACGGCCACTCCGACGCGGATGTCCTCACCCACGCTCTGTGCGACGCGCTCCTCGGCGCGGCCGGGCTCGGGGACATCGGCACGCACTTCCCGGACACCGACGAGCGCTACCGCGGGATCTCGAGCCTGCGGCTGCTCGAGGCGGTGATGGCCCGCCTCATCGAGGTCGGCTACCGGCCGATGAACGTCGACGCCACCCTCGTCGCACAGGCCCCCAAGCTGACCCCGCACTTCCCCGCGATGCGCGTGCGCCTTGGCGGGATCCTTCGGCTTCCCCCCGACCGCATCGGCCTCAAGGCGACGACCCCCGAGGGGATGGGAGCATTCGGCCGCGGGGAGGGGATCGCCGCGCTCTGCGTGTGCCTCATCGAAAGAGCCTGAGGATGTCGTTGTAGGTGACCAGGAGCATGAGGCCGATCAGGATGGCGAACCCGATGAGATGGACCATCCCCTCCCGCTCCGGCGGGATCGGCTTTCCCCGTACGACCTCGTAGAGGGCGAAGGCAGCGCGGCTGCCGTCGAGCGCCGGAAACGGGATCAGGTTGAGGATCCCGAAGCTCAGGCTGAGGTAAGCGAGAAGCTGCAGGAAGACGCTCCCCCCCGCGCTTGCCCCGGTCCCCAGGAGCTGCGCGATGCCCACCGGGCCGGCAACCGACTTGGCCATCGACACCTGGCCGGCGAGGACCCCGTGAAACCACTGACCGATCAGGCGGACGTAGCTCGCGAACTCCCCCGCCCCGAGGAGAACCCCATCGACGAAGCCCGGCCGGCGGTACGTAATCCCCAGGTCGGTGAAGGTGACCCCCTGGATCACCTGGGCGCTCGACAGCCCGGCGGTGCGCAGCGTGAACGCCTCCTCCTTCCCGTCGCGCAGGGCGTGAATTGTGACCTCGCCCGCGGGAAGCTGCGCATCGAGCGCGGTGACGACCCCGATGCCCGTGCTGACCGGTGTCTCCCCAACCGAGACGATCCGGTCGCCGGGCCGCAGGCCGGCGGCGAAGAACGGGCTTGCGGAATCGAGCGCGGACAGCGTGGTCGTGTAGGTCACCGGTGATGGATAGATCCCGATCAGGTAGCGGTCCTCCGCCTTGTCGAACGTCGGGGTGATCAAGACGTGATGAACAGCCCCGTCCCGCTCGAAGGCAATCTCGATCGGCCCGCCGGCCGAGGCCTGGATCGCCCGGTCGAGCAGCCCCGTGTTGTAGACCGGCCGACCCGCCACGGAGAGCAGCCGGTCCCCCGGTTGGAAGACCGGCGCGGCCGGCATATCCGGCATCACGTCCCCCACCTGGAGCAGTGGAAGGCCGAACGCCCACAGGCCGAGCACCGCCACCAGGAGGGTCATCGCGAGGTTCGCAACCGGGCCGGCGAGACTGATCCCGATGCGGACAAGCGGCGGCCTGTTGTAGAAGAACCTGTCCTCCGGGATCTCCTCCTCCTCGCGGGCCCGGTCCTCCCCGGCCATGCTGACGTAGCCCCCGAACGGGATGGCGCGGATCGCGTAGCGCGTCTCCCCGCGCTTTATCGAGAACAGGCGCGGGCCGAACCCGATCGTGAACTCCTTGACGTAGACCCCGGAGAGCTTCGCCGCGAGGAAGTGGCCGCCCTCGTGCACGCCGACCAGGACAAGGATCGTCCCCAGGAAGAGCAGGAGCGTCGGAAGCGCGCTCACGGGACCTCCCGCCGGCGCATGACGAGCACCTGTTTCGTCTGCGGCGTCACGCGGACCGTCTCGGAGAGCCGCACCCCCACCACCCAGATGATCCGTTCCTGGTCGCAGAGAAGCGGCAGGGTGTCCCGATCGTAGTAGGGCACCTTCTCATCGATCAGGAAGTCCTTCAGCCGCTTGTCCGCGGGAAGCCCGAGCGGGGAAAACCGGTCCCCCGACCGCCGGCCGCGCAGGAAGAGCGGAAACCGGACCCGCTTCGCGTCGGCCAGCTCCACGTCGCGTCCCTCACCGGTCGGACGGGCACCGTCCCACGGGCGAAGGGCAAGCTCGAGGCGGATCCCCACGGCGGGGACCGGCGTCACGCCGAGGCCGACCGGGACCTCGGGGAGCTCCCCTGAGGCCTGCGGCTCCCCGAAAAGGAGCGCTTCCCCATCCACCCGCGCGACAAGACCCGGAAGGTGGAGCTCCGCGTGCCCTCGCGCGCAGGAGACGAGCCGGCACAGGCCAGCGACATGCGCGTGCGTGATCCCCTGAAGGTCGCCCCGCGCCCGCGCGAGCCC
>CAZBWD010000063.1:0-9461 GCA_964495585.1 uncultured Thermotogae bacterium | reverse complement strand
GGATGAGGAGATCCCTGGACTCAAGGCCTCGCTCGACGAGCCCGACAGTCCCGATCGCCTGAGCCATCAGGTGGTTGGCGTGCTCTTCCTGCCGTTTGAGCTGGCGGCGAGGAAGGACCTAGATCGGGAGTGGGCCCGGGGTCGGGAGTGCGAGTACACGGAAGGATAGCCCGATCGGCGGCTTGCCCGAAGCGCGTCACGGGCCTACTATCATGCACCATCACGTAGCACGTTCTGAATCCAAGCACCAAGGTGAGACTGTGGAATCAAGCAAACTCGATTACTCCCGTTACTTCTGGCAGGGTGACAGGGTGAGGCTGCGGCCGATGCGCGCCGACGACGCGGAACGGGCGTTCGCCAGTTCGCTCGACAGCCCGTCGCGGCGGGTCCTCCAGCTCGGCGTGGAGCTTCCGACGTCCGTCGAGGAGGAGCGCAAGGCGCTCGAGAAGTACGTCGGCTGCAAGGAGACGAACGGGGTGATTCTCTTCATCATCGAGACCCTCGATGGGGAGAGCGTGGGCGGCCTGTCGCTCCACAGCCAAGACCAGGAGAGCGGCGTGTTCGGATTCGGGATCACGATCGACCGCACACACTGGGGGCGCGGCTACGCCGCAGACGCTGTGCAGATCCTCCTACGGTACGCGTTCTGGGAGCGGCGGTTCCAGAAGTGCGACTCGGCCTGCGTGGCGACGAACAAGGCGTCGATCACCCTGCACCAGAAGCTCGGCTTCGTCGAGGAGGGACGGCGCAGGCGCCGCTGGTTCATGAACGGCGAGTACGTTGACGAAATCCTCTTCGGCCTGACCCGCGAGGAGTTCGACGCCCAGGAGAAGCGAACCTGAGCGGCGCCGAAGAGAGATGAACGTGCTGCTCACGAAACTCACGATCCGCGAGGCGGAAGTGACCGACGCCGCACAGGTAGCAGCGGTCGGCGAGGCGGTGTTCGCGCCGCTGCGGTCGATCTACCAGCCGGTGGGTGAAGTCAGGGCGTGCCAGGCCGAGCGTGCGAAGGAGGGGACGCGGCTCGTCGCCGAGCTCGACGGGCGGATTGTGGGCACCGTCCAGTATGCGATTCACCGGGAACACGTCCACGTGATCGGTCTCGCGGTTCATCCCGATACCCGGCGGCGGGGCGTCGCACGGCGTCTGACCGTCTTTCTTCCCTGCCTCGGATCGAGGCGCGATCGTCCTTCATCCCCCACAGGTTCCTCGGCAGGCCCGACGGTCGCCGGCACGGTGCTCGACCTGATCGGGGGAACCCCGCTCGTGCGGGTCAATCGGCTTGTTGAGAGCGGCTCGGCGGTGGTCCTCGCCAAGCTCGAGGCGGCAAACCCGATGGGGAGCGTCAAGGACCGTGCCGCGCTCGCGATGATCCGTGAGGCCGAGGCGGGAGGTGCGCTGTCCCCCGGCGGGACCGTGATCGAACCGACCTCCGGGAACACGGGGATCGGGCTGGCCTTGGTCTGCGCGGTGCGCGGTTACCGGTTGATCGTTGCGATGCCCGACACGATGAGCGCTGAGCGACGCCGGATCCTTGAGGCATTCGGTGCGCGGGTGGTCCTCACCCCCGGCCATCTGGGGATGACTGGCGCGGTGGCTGAAGCCAAACGGCTCGCCTCTGTGACGCCGCGGGCGTTCATCCCGGGGCAGTTCGACAACTCTGCGAATCCCGGGGTGCATGAGAAGACCACAGGGCCGGAGATCTGGCAGGACACCGGGGGCGCGGTCGACATCCTCGTCGCGGGGATCGGGACCGGAGGCACGATCACCGGTGCGGGACGGTTCCTCCGGTCGCGCCATCCAGGAATCCGAATTGTCGGAGTCGAGCCGGCGGGCTCTCCCGTTCTGAGCGGAGGAAACGTTGGTCCGCACCGGATCCAGGGGATCGGAGCGGGGTTCGTCCCGTCCGTCCTCGATCGGGCGCTCCTCGATGAGGTGATCCCCGTCGCCGACGAGGACGCGATCGCCACCGCCCGCCGGCTGGCTCGCGAGGAGGGGATCTTCGCGGGCATCTCCTCGGGGGCGGCGATGTGGGCGGCACTTGAGGTGGCGGAGCGACCGGAGTCGGTGGGGAAGACCGTGGTCGTGATCCTCCCGGACACCGGCGAGCGGTACCTCTCCTCCGCGCTGGGGGAGGTGTCCGATGTTGTGGCGTGAGCTGTGCGACGATGTGCGGGCGATGCGGGCACGCGACCCGGCGTCGCGGAGCGTCCTCGACGTGCTGCTCTTCGCGCCGGGGATGCATGCCCTGTGGCGGCACCGGTTCGAGCACTTCCTCTTGACCCACCGTTTCCGGCTCCTGGCGCGGTTGCTCGCCCACCGCACCCGCAGGCGGACCGGCGTGGAGATCCATCCCGGGGCGTGGATCGGCAGGCGCGTCGTGATCGATCACGGCATGGGGGTGGTAATCGGCGAGACCGCCGTCGTTGGGAACGACGTGCTCCTCTACTCTGGCGTGGTGCTCGGCGCCACCGCTCGCCACCACGGCGTGCGCCACCCCACCGTCGAGGACGGGGTGATCCTCGGTGCGCAGGCGATCGTCCTCGGCCCGGTCCGCGTCGGAAAGGGGGCGAAGATCGGCGCCGGTGCGGTGGTGCGCCGCAACGTCCGGCCGGGTGAGGTGATCTGCGCGGTTAGCCGGGTGTCGGCTACGGCGCCCGAGCCGGAGGTACAACCTGTGGGTGGCGGATCGCCGGAGCGGCTTGCGGAACCGTCGGCCCTCTGCGACCAGCCCGGGGGTGTGTAGCCGGGCGCGAGCCGCTCAGCGCGCCTCGGCGTCCGCCGCGGCCGCGACGAAGGCGGCGAAGAGGCGTTGGGACGAAGTGAGCGCCCGATGGGTGTTCTCGGGGTGCCACTGCACCCCGAGCGCGAACGGTGCACTCGTTGACTCGATCCCCTCGATCACGCCGTCGGTAGCCGTGGCGGCCACGGTGAAGCCGGGTGCCACCTGGCGCACCGCCTGATGGTGGAAGCTGTTCACCCGGCATGCCTCTTCTTGCAGGATCGCGCGGAGCCTTGTCCCCTTCGCGATCGACACGCCGTGGGTCGGATGCCAGCGAGGGGCGTCCTGCTCGTGCCGCAGGGTGCCGTCGACCTGCGCCGAGAGGTCCTGGTAGATCGTCCCGCCAGCGGCGACGTTCAGCACCTGGATCCCTCGGCAGATCGCGAGAAGCGGCAGCCCCGTCTCCAGGGCGGCCCGGCACAGGGAAAGCTCAAAGGCGTCGCGGAGCGGATCGATCGCCTTCAAGGCATAGCGGGGCGCTTCGCCGAACGTCATGGGGTCGAGATCGGTCCCGCCCGAGAAGAGGACCCCGTTCACCCAAAGGAGCGTGGCCCGGGCCTCATCAGCGGTGAGTTCCGTGTGGGGCAGGAGCACCGGCCGGCCGCCGGACGACCGCACTGCCTCAACGTAATCCTTGGGAGCCAGGTATGCCCTGCGTTGCGGATCCCAGGAGCAGGTGATGCCGATGATCGGAGTCCTCATGTGCTTCCTCCCAGTTCACGGGATCGGCGCCGGATCGACCCGGCGCCGTTTTTGAGTCTATCCCTGGGCGGTGCAATCGCCAAGCTGTGCCGTGGCCGGTGCCGAGGTTGTGCGACGGGTGAGAGGAGGCCAGGCGCGCCTTCGGTGACAGGCAGATAGAAGGGTAGGATGCAGGTGTTTACGGTTTTTCTTACCGTTTTGATCCCCGTGCTTCCCGCTGTTGCGGGTGGGTCCGAGCCTCGCGCGATCCTGACGGAGTTCGCTGCAGGGACGGTCCTGGGCTTTGCCGGTGGCGTCGGAAACACTTCCCTCGTGCCGCTTCTTTACATGACCCCCTCTCCTCGGTGGGCGAGGCGGTCGCCCGCTTGCCGGGGGAGCGGCCCGTTGCCTGGGGATGCATGTTCGGTCTGCCGATGCCACTTGACATCCTGAAAGTGCAAATGGTATACTGTCTTTTGCTACTCTACGAGATCGCTGAGGTTCGGTACGGCGATGCACTGGAAGGTAAGGTGTCGCCGGTGGTAGTAAGAGGGGTACCGGTGTTCGGTCGGCATCCTCGAGCAACAAGGAGGGAAAGCAGTGAAGAGAGTTGCGTTACTTGGTTTGTTGGTGGTGCTGGCGTTTGGCCTGCTCGCGGTGGGGCAGACAATCAAGAATCCCGATACGCTGGTCCTTGTCACGTACGGGAACATTCGGACGTGCGACCCGGCGTATGGGTACGACACGGCGAGCGGCTCCGTGATCTTCAACGTGTACGAGAACCTCGTCAGTTGGCCGTACGGCGTCGTCGACGCGGACCAGACCGACCTCGACTACTCGCTCGACACGGCGAAACTCGAGCCGATGCTGGCGACGGTCGTCCCGTCTGCGGACAACGGCCTCATCGTCACCTACCCTGACGGGTCGGTGACCTATCAGTTCCCGATCCGGGAGGGCGTCACGTTCCAGAAAGGCGGATCGTTGACCCCATCGGACGTCCAGTACACGTTCCTGCGCGGCATCCTGCAGGACCGCGACGGTGGCCCGCAGTGGATGCTGATCGAGCCGCTGTCCGGCCAGAAGTACACGCGGCTCTACCAGCTCGTGAACGAGGTTCTGGGGATCGATACCGACAAGGGGAACAAGATCAAGGACCTCACCCCCGAGCAGCAGAAGCAGGTCTACGACGTGGTCTCCAAGTGGGTCGAGGTGACCCCCGACGGCAGGAACGTCGTGTTCCACCTGGGGGCCCCGTATCCGCCGTTCCTGTCGATCCTCGCCCACGGCGGCAACTGGGGTGCGATCCTCGACAAGGAGTGGGTCGCTGAGCAGGGCGGCTGGGACGGCAGCCCGGATAACTGGGCGAAGTGGTACAACCCCGGTGGCGGCCAGGCGGCCGAGGCGTCTGAGCTCTACGATATTGCGAATGGGACCGGTCCGTACATGCTCGATCACTGGGATCCGGGCGTCGAGGCCGCCTACGAGCGGTACGACGGCTACTGGCGCGAGCCCGCGAAGATCAAGACGGTCGTTCGGAAGAACGTCGTGGAATGGTCCGACCGGTTGCTCCTCTTCCAGCAGGGTGACGCGGACATCTGCATTGTTGATGCGCAGTACGTGCCGCAGGTCATGAACCAGCCGGGGATCGTCGTGACGCTCAACCTGCCAACGCTCGGTCTCAGCCCGGTCCTGTTCTTCACCTCCGACCTCGTGATGGAGGGGAATGATCTGGTCGGGTCGGGGAAGTGGGCCGAGGACGGGATCCCGTCGGAGTTCTTTGATGATGTGCACCTGCGCCAGGCGTTCGCCTATGCGTTCGAGTACGACACCTTCATCGAGGACGTGCTGGGAACCGTCGGCGGGTACAAGACCACCGGACCGATCCCGAAGGCGTTCGCCTGGGCGTACGACGACGATCCGGCACTCTACTACAGCTTCGACATGGAGAAGGCGACGAGCGAGATGAAGCTCGCCCACGGCGGCAAGGTCTGGGATACCGGATTCACCTTCACCCTCCTCTACAACGAGGGGAACCAGAGCCGGCGCGTCGCCTGCGAGATCCTGGAGAAGAACATCGAGTCGATGAACCCGAAGTTCCACATCGACTTGCGTGGTATCCCGTGGTCGACCTACCTCGACCTCATGGTCACTACCAAGTGCCCACTGTTCAACATCGGGTGGCTCGCTGACTTCCCGGATCCCCACAACTTCGTGGTCCCGTTTGCTCAGTCCACGGGAACGTTCTCCGGTTGGCAGGGAGACACGCTGGTCAACATGTTCAAGGAGAACTACGACCCGTTGATCTCCGCCGCCATGGCGACCAGCGACCAGGCCGTGCGTGCGGAAATCTACTACCAGATCGAGCAGATGTCGTTTGACGACTGCTACGATATCTGGCTGCCGCAGGCCAACGGTTGGCGCACGATCCGAGACTGGGTTCAGGGAGCGGCATTCAACCCGGTCTTCCCAGGCGGATACTACTACTACTCGGTGTACAAGGCCTACGAATAGGGCGAACTCTAGCGTAACTTCGGGCAGGGGGTCGAGGCCCCCTGCCCCTCTTTGGAACAAGGACTCTCATGCTCGCATACATCGTGCGCCGGCTCCTCATCCTGCCGGTCGTCGTCTTTGGGTGCATCGTCCTGGTGTTCGGGTTCATGCAGCTGTTGAGCCCGTACCAGCGCCTGTCCGTCTACATCAACAACCCCGCGGAGCTGAAGACCGTCGACTTCGATCTTCTGATCCGTCGCTACCACCTGGACCGGCCGATCTACGTGCAGTTCGCGGACTGGTTCTCCCAGGTGATCCACGGGGACCTCGGGTGGTCGGAATCGGCGGCCCGGCCGGTGACCGGGGCGTTCCGCCGGTTCTTCCCGGTGTCGGTGGAGCTCGCCCTGTGGTCGGCGCTGCCGATCGTGCTCGGCGGGATCTGGTTGGGCTCTCTCTCGGCGGTGAAGCACAACAAGCCGATCGATCACATCACCCGCATCTTCGCGATCACCGGCTGGTCGCTTCCGACCTTCGTCGCGGGGTTGCTTGGCCTCTTTCTCTTTTACGGCATCCTGGGGTGGTTCCCCCCGGGCCAGTTGGGGTTAGGCGCCGCAGCGGTGGTCCGGTCGGCGAAGTTCGTCAACTACACGGGGATCATCACGCTCGACGCGATCCTCAACTGGAACTGGTACGTCTTCAGTGACGCGCTGCGGCACCTGATCCTGCCTGTGATCACGCTGTCCTACGTGTCCTGGGCGATGCTCCTGCGGGTCACGCGGGCGAGCATGCTCGAGACGCTGCGCCAGGACTACGTGACGACCGCCCGCGCCAAGGGGCTGGAGGAGCGGGTCGTCATCAAGAAGCACGCCCGCCGCAACGCGCTGATCCCCGCGATCACCGTCGCCGGGATCACGGTCGCCTTCCTGTTCAACGGCCTCGTGATCACCGAGACGATCTTCGACTTCCATGGCCTGGGACGCTGGGCCGCGCGTGCTGCGCAGACGTTCGACCTCCCCGCGCTCCTCGGCTACCTCCTGTTCAACGGCGTCTTGATCGTCCTCGCTAACCTGATCGTCGATCTGATGTACGCCTACATCGACCCCCGAGTAAGGTTGGGATGACCATTCTACTCAAGCTCCTGAAGAATCCCCTCGGCCTGGCTGGGCTCGTGCTCCTCGTCTTCTTTGCGGTCGTCGGGATCCTGGCCCCGGTGCTCGCGCCCCCGGCCTGGCAGAACGAACCGTACCGGATCCCCCGCGACGGCTACGGCTCGATGCCCAAACCGCCGAGCGAGAAGCACCCCTTCGGCACGGCGGAGGGGCAGTTCGACATCTACTACGGGATCATCTGGGGGACGCGGACCGCGTGGCGGGTGTCGTTGATCGTTGTGGGGTGCTCCGCCGCGATCGGGATCTTCCTGGGGTCGATTTCCGCGTTCTACGGCGGTCTTCTGGATGAACTGCTGATGCGGATCACCGACATCTTCTACGCCTTCCCGTTCCTGGTCGCGGCGATGGTCCTCACGTCGATCCTCGGCCGAGGACTGACCAATGTGATGATCGCGCTGGTCTTCTTCGGTTGGATGGGGTACGCCCGTCTGATCCGCAGCGACATCCTGCGGCTGCGCGATGCCGACTACGTGCAGGCGGCGCGGGCAGAGGGCGCGGGGACGGCGCGCCTTCTCTTGCGGCACATCCTGCCGAACGCCATCTGGCCGGTGGTCGTTCAGGCATCGATGAGCATGGGGTCGATCGTGATCACCGCCGCGGCGCTGAGCTTCCTCGGGGTGGGGGCACCGCTCGGGTATGCCGACTGGGGACAGCTGATCAGCTACGCCCGCAACTGGATTCTTGGACTCTACGGGAATCCGCTCGCCTACTGGTATGTCGTCATCTACCCGAGCGTCGCGATCACCCTCTTCTGCCTGAGCTGGAACCTGGTCGGTGACGCGCTGCGCGATATCCTCGATCCACGGCTGCGCGGCACCCGCTAGCGGGCAACCAAACCAGCGGCGAATCCCCTTACTGTCTCAAGGGGATATGGGTTTTGGCGGCGGGCTCAGTGGCCGCGCAGGACCTGAACGGCCTTCTCGTTGTGGGTGGTCGTGAAGACGACGAGCGTTTTACCGCTTTCTTCGAGCGTGGTTGCGTAAAGCTCGGTCAACGCGAGGTCCTTGCGGGCGAGCGCGGCGGCGACGCGGCACAGGAATCCTGGGTGGTTCGGAAGTTCGAGGGTAATAACATCGCGTTCCCTAACGAGGAACCCGGCGCTGCGCAACGCCGCCCGGGCGTGGGTCTGGGTGCTCGTCAACAGGTGGAGGTTCGCCTCTCCCTCCTCCGTCCGCACGGCGATGGCGAAGATGCTGATCCCCATGTCGCCGAGAAGGGTCGTGATCTGCGCCAGGAGGCCCACCTGATCATCGGCCTGGATCACGATCTCCTGCTCGAGGCGCGCCTCGCGGGATGTGCTCATCCTGTGCCTCCTTGGCCGACAGTCTACCCCAACGGCGCAGCGAACGGTGAAGACCTTGGGAACCCGGGATTGGGTCTTGTGGGGTCCGTGGGTGTGGACAACGGCCCAGGGTGAGCAGACGGACCGGGTCCGTGGGGCGGGGATCGGTCGGCGAGCGGCATGGGGTATAATGCACGTTCAGACCGTACGATGGGGAGCCTGCAGAGGGCAGGCAGTCGAAGAAGCCGGTTGCCGACATGGAGGGAACGCGAGGCATGACGAACGGGAGTACGGCCATGGAGAGGATTGTCGCGCTGTGCAAGCGGCGGGGGTTCATCTTTCAATCGAGTGAGATCTACGGTGGAATCGGCGGATTCTGGGACTACGGACCGCTCGGCGTCGAGATGAAACGCAATATCAAGGACGCCTGGTGGCGGGACATGGTCACCGTGCACGATGACACCACCGTACCCACCGGCGCCCCATCCTGCTACGGCATGGTCGGCCTTGATGCGAGCATCATCATGGATCCCCAGGTGTGGAAGGCGAGCGGGCACTATGACCTGTTCCACGATCTGCTCGTCGACTGCCGGACCTGCAAGGGCCGCTTCCGCGCCGACCAGATCGCAAGCAGCGAGTGCCCACGCAAGCCGAGCAAGTACCCCGGAGAGCACAGCGAGTGTGACCTGACCGAGCCCCGGGAGTTCAACTTGATGTTCAAGACCACCATCGGCGCCCTGCTCGACCCCTCGGCTGAGGCGTACCTGCGGCCGGAGACGGCGCAGGGGATCTTCGTCAACTTCAAGAATGTCCTGTCCACGGCGCGGGTCAAGGTTCCGTTCGGGGTGGCCCAAATCGGCAAGTCGTTCCGCAACGAGATCACGCCGCGCTACTACACGTTTCGCTCCCGGGAGTTCGAGCAGATGGAGATCGAGTTCTTCTGCGCCCCGGAGGAGTCCGCAGACTGGTACGCCTACTGGCGGGACCGCCGCTTCGCGTGGTACACGGCACTTGGACTGCAGAGCGAGCGGCTGCGGTTGCGGGATCACTCGGCAGA
>CAZBWD010000062.1:0-9537 GCA_964495585.1 uncultured Thermotogae bacterium | reverse complement strand
GAGGGCAGGCTTGCGGCCTGCCCTCCGCGCTTCTCACATTCCTAACCGCGCAGCTGCTGCTTGAGCTGCAGGTTGATTCTCCAGTTGCGCATGTTCAGATTCGGTCCGACCATCTCGGTTACCTCCTCTGGCCCGACGATGTATTGCTGCGAGACGAACGGCGTGGGTTTCTCATAGGGGAACAATCCGAGCGCATGAGCAGCAATCAAGGGTTGAAGCTGCTCGTAGATCAGGGTCCGCTTCGCTGCATCCGGCTCGGCCCGCGTTTCGTCCAAGAGCTTGATAATCTGGTCGTCTCCGAAGTACCAGTGGGCCTCGAAGATCGAGCCGAGGCCATGTGGGTCATACATGCCATACGTGTAGTAGTCCGCCGTCGGATACTGCGGGGCGAACAGGAAGATCGACATGTTGGGTGTCGTGTCCGGAGCCGAGCACTCGCCAGAGTACTGCGGCCAGGGCGGGCCCGCGATCTGAACCTTGATGCCCAGCTTAGCGAGATCGGCTTGAAGCTCAAGGCCGATCTCCTCTTCGAACGCAAGGCCGCCACAGAAGTGGAAGACGACCGTCACGTTCTTCAGGTTGTTCGCGTACTTGGACAACGCCAGCTCTTGTCTGGCCTTATCCAGGTTCTGCTCGCGCGGCTGCGGTTCAACGGGGACGTACCCCGGCATGTCGGAGAGGTAGATACCAGCTTCTGAGTAGCCGAAGGCCTTATAGCGCTCCAAGAGGGCCTGATAGTCGAACGCGTAGAGGATCGCCTTGCGGAAGTGTTCATCGTCAGTGGGCGCAATGGTCGTATTCATCCAAACGGTGAGGTTCTGCTTCCAGACCATGTTCACACGAAGATCCTTGTTGTTCATGATCTGTTTCAGCTGATCGTTAGTCCAGCCGGCATTGGCTTCGAGATCCAGGCTGCCGTTGTTCACCATCGTCATCAGGGTGCTGTAGTCGGTCGCCATGATGAAGATCAGGTGTTCGATGGGGACCTCATTCGCCTTCCAGTACGGATCATTCCACCCGAGGAAGTAGTCATCGAACCGCGTGGCCTCGAGGCGCTCTCCCGGAATGTGGGCCGTCATCATGTATGGGCCCGAGCCAGCATCGTGCGTTTGCAGCCATGCCTGCCCGTAGTCCCCGTAATCCCCGTAGTCGCCCTGCGCAAGGTGCTCCATGACGAGCTTCTTCTCGACCACCCAAAACAGGGTCAGCGTGTCAGGGAAGACCGCGTTTGGCTTGTCGAGGACAAAGTCGACCTTGTCGTTGCCGATCGCCGTTGCCTTGACGCTCCCCATCACCCCAGAGTAACCCTTCCCAATCGCCATCAGTCGGTTCATGGAGAAGGCCACGTCCTCCGCGGTCAACGCGGTCCCATCATGGAACTTGATTCCTTGACGAATCGTGAAGGTCCAGTGAGCGAGGTCGCCATTGACCGGAGCCCAGGACGTAGCGATTTGGGCCCGGATTCCCCCTTCCGGTGTCGGATAAACCAGTGGATCATACAGGTTGTAACAGACCTGAGAGTCGTACCAATCCTGAGCTGTCGCTGGATCCGCGAAGATCACAGGGTAGCCGTTGATGACCGCAACGTTATCGACAGCAGCGACCCCGCCCAATCCCACAACCGTCATTCCCAGTAGCACAAGTGCTAGTATCCATGTCTTCTTCATACTGCATCACCCCTTGTGACAGTCATCTACCTGGTGTGTTGCCCTCCTCGCGTGTTCTCCGCACGGTCACCTCCTCGTGCTTCTCAAGCCCCAGTCGATCGGAGAGGCGGTCTCCGCCCCGGACCGCGGGAAGCTCGCGGCCCGGCTATTTGAAACCCACGTCCACGGTGTATCCCATCACCCGGTCCTCGCGAACCGGCTCATCCCCCGTGCTCGGACGGCTCAACACGCGCCACGCGCACCCGCTCGCCACCGCTTCGCCAGATCCGTACGCCAATCTCCGCCGCGAGCGGCCACTGCGCCTCGGGGATGCGGGCAAAGACGTTGACCAGCAGGGTCCCACGATGGTCGCGCGTGACCTCCGCACCGTAGTAGAAGGCGAGCACCTCGGCCGCGCCGTCCGGCTTTCCCCACTCCCGCCAGTAGATCACGTCCCCATAGCTCACGCTTGTCGTGTCGTTCTCGCGAGGCGGCGCTTGAACGCCCAGGCGGATCGGGAAGTTGACCTCCCGCCCTGACCAGCGTGAGTGGTAGGCCACCGCCTGAACCGGCAGAGCGGCGAGCACCCGTTCCACCGTGCGGGGTGCAGCCTCCGAGAGCAGGCGGGCGGTGAGCACCCCTCCCCGTTCGAACTCCAGACGCAGCTGCTCGTTCACCCCTCCGCCCTCTCCTTTCGTTCCTTCCTGCGCAGCGCGGTCGTGGCCGCGCGGTCGATCGCCAGGGTCTCGGGCTCGAGGACCACCCCATACTCGTCGCGGGCCGCAGCAAGGGAGACGTACCCGTTGCGAACATCCTCCGCCACGAGCCTCGGATCGCGGTCGAGCGGGTTCCCGTACCCGCCGCCACCCCCGCCTTGGAAGCTCACGACCTCGTTCTTCTTGAGCGGCAGGTTCGAGACCTTGCGCCAGCGCTCCTCGGAGCCGTCCTTGCGATGGACCACCGTGATGTTCGTCTTGCCGGGACGGCCGCCGAACACCCCCCACGGCGGCGTGTACTTGACGCGGTCCGCGGTCACGGTGAGCCCGGCGTCGAAGCCGAGCCGGTAGTCGCGGCGGACACCCAGCCCACCGCGGGTCTTGCCAGACCCTCCGGAGTCCTGGATGAGCTCGAACTGCTCGACCCGCCACGGGTAACGGACTTCGACGACCTCCGCCGGGACGTTGTACGTGTCCCCAAGGGTCATTGAGAACAGGGCGGATTCGCCGTCCTGCGTCGGCTTGCCCCCGTATCCCCCGGCGTCCGCCTCGGCGCAGACGTAGTACTTCTTCGACTTGGGGTCGATCCCGTAGATGAAGTTCGCCATCGAATCACCAAAGTGGCCGCCGCGGATCTGATCGGGAATCGCCGGGGCGAGCGCCTTCAGAAAGAGGTCGGGGATGGTCGTCGACGGGGTCGGCCACATGGCGCAGGCCGCGGGAAACCGCGGCTTGAGAAAGCTCCCCTCGGGGATCACGATCGCAAGCGCGCGGAAGAACCCCTCGTTGCTCGGCAGGTGCGGCGTGGTCACGATCTTGAACGCGTAGCGGGTCGCGGAGATCGTCGACGGCTCAGGGGTGTTCATCGGCCCCCGGTTCTGTGGCCCGGTTCCCGTGAAGTCGGCGGTCATCTCATCCCCGTCGACGGTGATCGTCAGCTTGAGGAGGAGCTTGTCGTCGAGCGGCGCATCGTCGTTACCGTCACCATCGAGGATCGCCTCCGCCGGGTAAACCCCGTCAGGGATCCGCCGCACCGCGGCACGGGCCAACCGCTCCCCCTGCGCCAGGATTTCGTTCAACACCCCCGTGGTCGTCCGCAGACCGAACCGCTCGATCACGTCCAGGAACCGCTGGCTTCCCTTCCGCACGGCGGCGACCATCGCCCGGATATCGCCGAGCACAGCGTCGGGGACACGGGTGTTGGCCCGGATCAGCCGGAAAACATCCTCGTTTTGCTTCCCCTCCACGAGGAGCTTCACCGGCGGCAGCCGGAACCCCTCCTGGTAGACCTCGGTCGTGTCGCTGTACCAGCCGCCGGGGTAGATCCCGCCCATGTCGACGGTATGCCCACGGAACGCGGCCCAGCCCCGGATCTCCCCTTTGACGAACGCCGGGCACAGGGCCACGAGGTCCGGACAGTGGGTACCCCCCCCGTTGTAGGGGTCGTTGCACAGGATGACGTCCCCGGGCCGCAGGTTCTCCCTGCCGATCGTCGCGTAGGTCGACTCAACGGCGTAACCGAGGTTGGCGAGGAAGATCGGAAGCCCCGGGGTCTCGGCGATCAGGTTCGCCTCGGAATCCAGGATCCCACAGCTGAAGTCGACGACCTCGTAGAGGATCGGGCTGTAGGCGGCCCGCTCAATCGTGCGGCGGATGTCGCGGCTCGCGGCGATCAGCCGGTTGCGGATGACCTCGATGGTGACTGGATCGATCTTCATTGTGCCTCCTCATCAAGCGCGATGATCAGCGTGCCGTAGGCGTCCACCCGGCAGGCCTGGTTCGGTTCGACGACCGTCGTCGCGGTGACCTCCTCGATCACCGCCGGCCCCGGGATCAGGTTCCCCGCCGAGAGCCGGTCGCGCTGATAGATGGAGAACGCCTGGTACCGGCCGTTGCCGACGTACACGTCCCGGGTCCCGAGCCGCGCCTGCGCCGGCGGAGCCTCCTTCCCCTCGAGGATCCTCTCGAGGATCGGCTTTCGCACATTCCCGATCCCGATCACCTTCAGGGAGACGATCTCCTTGCGCTCCTCGGGCGCGTTGTGGCCGTAGATGCGGAGGTGCGTCTCGTCAAAGCGCCTGGCCAGCGCAGCCTCCGCGGCCGCCGTGATCGGGCGCGGCGCGGCGATCGCCAGGGTGTGCTCCTGACCGACGTAGCGCAGATCAACCTGGTAGGCAACGGTGATCCGGTCCGCCTCGACGTGCTCCTTCTCGAAGACCCCCTTGACCCGGGCCTCCAACTCCTTGAAGATCCCATCGAGTTCGTCCATGTCGGCCCGCTCGAGCGGCTCGATGTGGGTCTGGCTCAGGTCGTGCCGGAGGTCCGCCATGAGCATCCCCCACGCCGAGAACACCCCGGAGTAGGGGGGAACGATCACCGTGGGGATGCGAAGCTCCCTGGCGATCGCCGCTGCGTGGATCGGGCCGGCGCCGCCGAAGGCGACCATTACGAACTCCCGTGGGTCGTAACCGCGTTTCACGGTCATCGACTGCAAGAGCCCCGACATGTTCGTGTTGACGATCTTGATGATCCCGAGGGCCGCCTCGTCCACGGAGAGGTCGAAGTGATCGGCCACCTTCTTGATCGCGTCATGTCCGAGGCGCTTGGAGATCGCCATCTGCCCGCCGAGGAAGTAGTCGGGGTCGATGATCCCCAGTTCGAGGTTCGCGTCGGTCACCGTCGGCTCCGTGCCGCCGCGCTGGTAGCAGGCCGGGCCCGGCGCCGCCCCGGCGCTCTGTGGGCCAACATGCATCGCACCGGCCTCATCGATCCACGCGACGCTCCCGCCACCCGCACCGATCTCCCGGAGGTCGACGACCGGCAGGAGGATCGGGCGCCCCTCCACGGCGTACTGCTCCGTCGTCTCGGGTAGGCCGCCGGTGATGATCGACGTCTTCGCCGTCGTCCCCCCCATGTCGTAGGAGATGACGTTCTCGAAGCCGGAGAGCTTGGCGAGCTGCGCCGCGCCGATCGCCCCGCCGGCGGGGCCGGATTCGACCATCGCGATCGGGATGTCGCGGGCGACCGCCGCCGCCATCACCCCACCGTTCGATTGCATGATCTGCAGGACCTGCTCGAACTGCCGGCCCTTGAGATCCTCCTCCACGTCGTTCAAGTACCGGCGGACCACCGGCATCACGTAAGCGTTCTGCGTGGTGGTGCTCGTCCGTTCGAACTCGTAGTATCGCCGGGTGATGAGGTGGGAGAGAGACACGGTTGCCCGCGGCAGGTGCTCGTGGAGGAACCCCCCGATCTCGACCTCGTGCTGCGGATTCGCGTAGGCGTTCAACAGGCAGACCGCGATCGATTCGACCTGCTCACGGTTGAGGAGCTCGAGCATCCCCTGAAGCTCCCGCAGGTCGAGCGGCTCGAGGACGCGCCCCTCAGCGTCGATCCGCTCTCCCACCTCGAGCCGCAGATACCGGGGTACGAGCGGGCGCGGCTTGCTGTAGAGGGCGTCGTACATCTCCGTCCGGTTGCTGCGACCGATCTCCAGTACGTCGCGGAAGCCGCGGGTGGTGATGAGGGCTGTCTTCGCGCCCTTGCCCTCGATGAGCGCGTTGATCACAACGGTCGTGCCGTGCGACAGGAACGAGACCTCCCGCAACGGCACGCCGAACTTCTCGATGCACTCGATCGTGCCGATCGCGGGATTCTCGGGAGTGGAAGAGACCTTACTCGCCGTGATCCTCCCGGTCTCCTCGTCGAGGAGCACCCCGTCGGTGAACGTCCCTCCCACGTCCGTGCTGAGTCTATACATCGGTTCCTCCAGACTGATGAGATCTCACTTGAGTAGTCGCGTCGGCTCCGGACGCCCCGAGACCTTCTGTCGCCGCCCGCCACACCTTGTCCGCCTCCTCCCCGCCCGCTGCCATGCGGACGAGCAGGAGCTTCGCTCCATTGTCCTCGCCGGTTGCGTGGCCGTGCGGGTTCAACGCCGGAAGGTGGTAGCAGTCGCCACAGCCGAGGACGTAGGACTCCTCGCCGATCGACAGCCGCACCTGCCCCTCGAACACGTAGCCGAACTCCTCACCCTCGTAGGCCTTCGGCCCGTCCCGATACCCGGCGGGGATCTCCGCAACGAGGATCTGAAGATGCCCTTCGGCAAGCGGCCCATTCAGGAACCGGTAGGTCACCGTGCTGTCGGAGAGCTGAACGTGTGAGGAGGCACCGTCGCCGATGAACAACGCCCGTGGGTCATCACTCCACCCGCGGGCGTCGGGTTCGCTCCCCAGGAGCGCGATCGCCCGCGCGTAGCGGGCGGTCTGCACCCAGAGAACCTTCGCTCCTTGTGCTTCGCAGGCGGCACACCGGTGCGCGGTCGTCCCCAAGAGGTGGTAGCTGTCCCCCGGGCCGAGGCGGTGATGCTCCTCACCGATCAAGAGGTCGAGACCTCCCTCGAGGACGTAGCCAAACTCCTCGCCTTCATGCCGATGCAGGTCGTGGACGCTCCCGGCCGCCATCTCGCCGATGAACGCCTCGAACCGTCGGCCGGGGAAGGTCGCACTCAGGAAGCGGTACTTCGTCGAGACATCGGACAGGCTGACGTAGGAACGGTTGTCCCCGCGAGTAATCGCCGAGGGCCGGGGATCCGCGAGGAACGCCTTCCCCGGACCGTTCGACATGACGAGCATCTCCGCCAGGGAGACATCGAGTGCCTGACAGATAGAACGCAGGGAGGGAATCGAAAACGAGGAGAGTCCTCGCTCGATCTGGGAGAGGAAGCCGACCGACAGGCCGCACTGCTCCGATAGACGGCGCAGACTGAGCTCCCGCTTGCGCCGCAGGTGGCGGATCCTTCGCCCGACCTCCTGAAGCCGTTCACCCTCCATAAACCCACTATAAAGCCCAGTGAACAAATGTCAAGGCTGAGTGAACAGTGTTCACTATCGGGATGGAGCCCATCACGCGCGGGGGCGGCTCACGCTACGGCCGCCCCCTCCTGGATTGAGCATGTCGGCCAGTTGCTTCACTAACCGGGCTTGCCGAACGGGCGGACGAGCAGGATCGGCACGGAGGCGTGATGGACCACGTGCTGCGCCACGTTCCCCAGGAAGAGCTTACTCAGGCCGGACCGGCAGTGCGTCGTCATCGCAACGAGGTCCACGGCCTGCTCGCCGAGGAAGCGGAGGATCTCCCTGCCCGGGTCCCCGAGACGGGCCTCCACGGTCACCTCATACCTGTCCTTTGCGAGCTTCTTCTTCAAGTCGGTGAGGGAGTCAACGATCGCCTGCCGCTGTTGCTCCTCGAGCTGACTCGCGTACACCGACCCCTCCGGGGACCGCGTATCTGGACCGACCTTCGGCATGGAGGGCCGCACCTGGGTATAGGCCGTCGCTCCGGCGACCATCAACGGCAGGTTCTCGCGCTCCTCTTCGTCCTCCCCCCTGATCGTGTGGCCAGGAGACTTCGCCACGCGCAGCAGGATGAGCCTCGCCCGGGATGCCGCCAGGAAACGTGCAAGGTGAGGGAGGATGCTCTCGGCGAACTTCGAACCGTCGAGCGGGACAAGGACCACCTTCTTCTCCATGATCCCTCCTTCGTCGTCGCGGTTGGGAGGCAGAAGGCCGGTCCTCATACGCCTCCCGTCTCAGGTTCCAAGAGGCGCTCCCCGCCGGGTCAGCTTACCGATCACGGCAAGGCACCTCCCCACACGCATTCTAACCGCTCGATCCGCACTCCCCAAGTATCGCGCTTCCAAGAATCCCCCACCATTCCCCACCAAGCTTGACGCCCGCCTATCAGCCCCCTATACTTATCATCGTTCCGTTTATTGGTCCCTCAGGACCACCTTGGGGGTACGATCATGAGGATTAGGATTATCAACCAGTAGGTCCTGTTCCGCCACCACGGCTGGCACTCCCTACCTGTCGGTTCCCCTTGTCTTTTAGCGTTGTCCCGTGAAGGAGCAGTCATGATCCCCCCCGCAGTGGAAGTACAGAACATTCGTAAGGTCTTCGTCAAGAAAGAACGCCGTAAAAGCACGTTTGCCCGCATCAAGCGGTCAAAGGCAGTCGCGCTTGACGGAGTCAGCTTCTCGGTGAAGCGCGGCGAGATCTTCGGCATCCTCGGCCCGAACGGCTCGGGGAAGTCGACCCTGATCCGCCTGCTCTCCACCCTCCTACTCCCCGATTCGGGCACGATTCACGTCTTCGGTCACGACGTCCTCCGGGAGGAGTTCGCGGTCAAGCAGCTGATCAACCGCGTGTCGGTCGACGCGGCCTTCTTCAAGAAGTTCTCCCCGATCGAGAACCTGAGCTACGCGGCGCGCCTCTACGGCATGCCGATCGGGGAGGCACGGTGCAAGATGCGCGAGATCATGCTGCGCTTGGGGCTGAAGGAGGAGACGTTCACCTCCCCAATGGAATAGATGTCACGCGGCATGCAGCAGAAGGTCGCCGTGGCGCGGGGATTCCTCACCTCACCGGTCCTGCTCCTCTTGGATGAGCCGACCACCGGACTGGATCCCCACTCCAAGCGTGACGTGCAGGCGTTCGTGCGCGAGATCCGCGGCGAGCACGACGCCACGGTCCTGCTCACGACGCACGACATGGAGGAAGCAAACCGCCTCTGTGACCGGATCGCGATCATCGACGAAGGGAAGATCATCGCCCTGGACGTTCCGGAGCGCCTGAAGGAGCGGGTCCACAAGCGCAACGGCCACGAGCCGACCCTCGAGGACGTCTTCCTCGAGCTGGCCGGCAAGCGGATCGTCGAGTAAAGGGGACCGACATGAACCTGTTCGTAAGGGAGATGCGTGGCGCCTACGCGTTCATCGAGCGCAACATCAACCTGATGAAGCGCTACTGGGGCTGGGAGGCGGTCTGGCTGATCTACTCGCTCGTCAACTCGCTCGCCGTGACCTACATCGGCGCGGGGATGGAGCGGATCAGCGGCACGACGCTCGATACCCAGTACCTGATCACCTACCTACTCGTCGGGACGCTGATCTGGTCGTACCTTTCGGTGATCTTCTACTCGATCTCCGAGATGATCGCCTGGGAGCGCTGGGAGGGGACGATCGAGTACACCTTCATGGCGCCGATCTCGCGCTCGACCCACCTTGTGGGCACGACGCTGTTCGCGATCGGGTATGGAATCTTCCGCACGCTGATCATCCTCGCGATCGTCGCCGCCTTCTTTCACCTGAACCTCGCCGGCGCGAACCTCTACGG
>CAZBWD010000061.1:0-9635 GCA_964495585.1 uncultured Thermotogae bacterium | reverse complement strand
AAGGGATTCCTCTTTCTCTTCTGTTGGCGAGGGCGAACCGTGCCGAGGTGAAGTTGGCGCCGGCTACGGTGGACGGGATTCGCGTGCCCGTGCCGAGGAAAATGGGGTCAGGTCTTCATTTTTGGTGTTTCCTGGCCTTTGCACCCCGTCTGGTGATCATGCTGGCGGTCAAGTAGTGGATTGGTCTGGCATTAGGGGCGATACAGGTAATGTGGTGTGCATCACTTTTGCTCCGAGGCGGGTAAGCAACGGTGCAATCGGCTCTGGATAACACCAAGAGTGAAGACCCGACCCCGGCGCCTCAGGATAACACCAAGAGTGAAGACCCGACCCCGGCGCCTCACGACCCCGGCGCCTGGTCTTCCGAAAATGCCCGACGGGCGGCCCACTCTGGTGCAAGGTCCAATGCTGGATCCTGACCTCGGCAGACGGAGCATCTGGCCAGATTGCCATCGAAGTGGTGCGTGAACTCCAAAAGGGACCCGTGCTACTTCCGATCCGTTCCCAAATCGGGTATGATTATTCCCGTTATGGGAAGGAAAACTGCGTCTTCTTCTTCGGGGCTGGCAGGCGCACTGTTCTCCCCGGTGCAACAGCGCGTTCTGGCGCTCCTGTTTGGCCAACCGGGCCGGCGCTTCCAGAGCGCCGAGCTGATAAGGCTTGCGAATAGCGGTACAGGGGCAGTGCATCGTCAGTTGAGCCGCCTAGAGGCAGCGGGGTGGGTGAAGGTGACTCACGTAGGCAACCAGAAATTCTACCAAGCGAACGCCGATTGCCCGGCGTTTGCCGAACTGCATGGCTTGATCTTCAAGACCGTCGGGCTCGTGGAGCCGCTTCGCCGCGCTCTGGAGCCGCTCGCAGCTGACATCGAAGCAGCCTTTGTCTACGGATCGATTGCCAAGGGGACCGACTCAGCCGCCAGCGACATCGATCTTCTGGTCGTATCGAACCGACTCGGCTATCCGGGGCTCTTCGGGTGCCTTCAGGACGTCGAAGCGTCCCTAGGGCGTTCGATCAGCCTGAATGTTATGAAGCCCGGTGAGTGGCGCGCAAAGCGCGATGGGAAAGGCACATTCGCTGCGCGAGTCGCTGCACAGCCGCGGTTATTCGTGGTTGGGACGGACGATGACCTCGCCTGAGCTCGAGAATCTTGTGCGAATCGGGCATCTGAAACGTGAGCCTCCTTCACGGCGGGAGTACGACGGCTTGTTGCATTCCGGCGAGGTGCGCCTGGCGGACGCCGCCCGCTGCGATCTATCGATCGAGAGCCGTTTTGACCTTGCCTACAACGCTGCCCATGGCCTTTCCTTGGCGGCTCTGCGTCTCATGGGTTATCGATCAGAGAATCGCTACCTCGTGTTTCAGGCGCTGCCTCATACCGCAGGGTTGCCCGCGACGTCCTGGCGCGTGCTCGCCAAGTGTCACGAAAGGCGGAACTTGGCGGAGTACGAGGGCCTGCAGGATGTTGATGAACGCTTGGTCAGTGATCTGATCTCTGTTGTGCAGGAGCTTCTGGAGATCGTGAGGGTGCTTCCTCCTCCGGACGAGGAGCTGTGACAGAGGCTGGAAGCCCGCCCCGGATCACTCATCAAGGACCGAAGGCCAGGCCCCGGCGCCTGCGGTGCAATCTTGCATTTCGAATGCAAGATTGCAGGGAGGACAGGCATCTCCCGTCCTGCAGCTGCAATACGCTTTCCCGAAGGACCGCTAGGATTCTGGCTCACGCTGCGTGGGCATGGGGCGCCGCTTGTTGTGGGATGACGACGTGCTTCTTGGCACGTTCGGTGGACGGACACGGAGCTGAATTAGTCTTTGTCCTGCGTCAGGTCTGACAGGAGGTCGCGGGCCGTAGCGGCGTCCTGCGGGCGAACCTGAAACTCCACAAACCGAGCCGATAGGTTGAAGATGTGGATGCCGAGTCTGCGGGATATGCCGCCCTTCTCGAAATAGGGGATCTTGGCTTCCTCGAGTATCGAAGCGGCAACGGCCATCGTCCCCGTATCCCCTGTTGTCAAGACGGTCACCAAGCGCCCATCATCGATCGCCATCGTCCCCTCCGTTTTCATCCAGTATACCCTGTGACGGGTCACGATCGGGTCTTGCCCCGCACGGTCCTCTCAAGGTGGATCGCTGCGGAACTCGCCCTCACCGAGGGCCGGGTCCTCTTCATGTTCTTGGCGTCCGGGCGCGGCGGGAAAGCCGGCCCGTACGCCGCTTTTGCCCGAGGCTTGGGGGCGATCCCGGGCGCAGGTACAATAGCTTGGCGACCGTCCCCGAAGGAGGGACCATGGGAAGAGGGTACAGTTTTGCGATTTCTGTCCTGTTGATCCTCATCCTGTCCGGGACGGTCTTCGCCAACGTGAAGGTGGTCTGCACGACGACGATCGTCGCCGATGTCGTCACGCGGATCGCCAGCGGGGATGCCGATGTTACTTCCCTGATGCCTTTGAACGCGGATCCCCACGCCTTCGAACCGACTCCACGAGACGCCGCCGTGTTGCAGGAGGCGGATTTGGTGTTCATCAACGGTGCCGGGCTGGAGGCGTTCCTCGCTCCGCTTCTCGAGGATGTGAGCGCCCGAACGGTCGATCTGTCAAGCGGCCTCCGCTTGCGGCACCTCGGCGCGAACGCGGCGTCGGAAGCGGCAGCGGAGAACGCAGGCGACGTCGATCCCCATGTCTGGTTCGACCCGACGAACGTCATCGCGTGGACCACGGAGATCGCCGATGCACTTTCGGGCGTCGATCCCGCACACGCCGCCGCCTACCAGACGCGAGCCGCCGCCTACCGGGCGACGCTGCAGGACCTCGATAAGTGGATCCGCGCGCAGGTCGCCTCCATCCCGGCGTCGCAGCGCAAGCTGGTGACCGATCACGACGCGTTCGGCTACTTCGCCGATCGCTACGGGTTCGAGGTCATCGGCGCCGTCTTCCCCGGACTCAGTACGCTCTCGGAACCCTCGGCCAAGGGAATTGCTGCGCTCGAGAGCGCCATTTTTACGTTCCACGTGCCGGCGATCTTCGTCGGGACTACGGTCAACCCGGCTCTCGCCGAACAGATCGCCGCGGACACCGGCATTCGGACCATCTCCCTGTACACGGGCTCCCTCAGCGATCCGGACGGCCCGGCGAGCACGTACGTGGACTTCATGCGGTATGACGTCGGACAGATCGTAAAGGGGTTGACGGTCCGCCCGTGAATCGACAGAGCGCGGCAGAGGCAAAGAGCGTCCCCCGTTCCGGATGGAGACATCGGCGGGCAGCCGTCGCTCACGACCCGGACGCACCGGCGCTCTCCGTCCGCGATCTCTCCGTGGCCTACGGGGATCGGACCGTGCTCAGGGAGGTGTCCTTCGACCTACCGGTCGGCGCGCACCTCGCGGTGGTGGGGCCCAACGCCGCGGGGAAGAGCACCCTGCTCAAGGCGATCAGCGGGCTGCTCCCGTGGAGGACGGGATCGATCGAGGTCCACGGTCACGCCCCGAGCGAGCACATCTGCATCGCGTACGTTCCGCAGCGCAGCGACGTCGACTGGCGGTTCCCCGTGACGGTGTACGACGTCGTGATGATGGGGCGCATCGGCCGTTTGGGTCCGCTTCGCCGTCCGCAGGCCCGGGACCGCGAGCAGGTTCGAAACGCGCTCGAACGCGTCGGCCTGTCGCACCGGGCGCATCAACTGATCGAGGAGCTGTCCGGTGGGCAGCAACAACGGATGTTCATCGCCCGCGCGGTGGCGCAGGAGGCCGGGATCATGCTGATGGACGAGCCGCTGGCCGGCCTCGACGTCCAGTCGCGGGATGGGGTCCTCGCGCTGCTCGACCAGCTGCGAGGCACGACGCTTCTGGTCGCGCTGCACGATCTCGGCATTGCCAGCGCTCGCTTCGACCGCATTCTGCTTCTGAACGGACGCATGCTGGGGTTCGGCGAGCCGGCGACGGTCTTCCGGTCCGACCTGCTGGAGCAGGCGTATGGGACGTGCCTGCGCATGGTCCAGACCGAGGACGGCGTGCTTGTGGTGCACGATACCGCCTGCTCGGGAGGAAGCGAGTGAGTCCGGTCGAGTGGCTCTTGGCTCCGCTGCGCTACCCGTTCATGGTCCGTGCCCTGATCGCCGCCGTCCTGGTCGGGGGTCTCTCCTCCGTGGTCGGCGCGTTCGTCGTCCTGCGCTCGATGGCCTTCCTCGGAGACGCGCTCGCCCATTCGGTGCTCCCGGGGCTCGCTGCGGGGTTTCTCGTTGCCGGCCGCGGCGACCGCCACAGCCTCTTCTGGTGGGCCTTGGGCACGGCGATCGCCGTCTCGCTGGGGGTCGGCTGGATCAGTCAACGCGCCCGGATGAAGGAGGACACCGTGATCGGCATCATCTTCGCCGGCATGTTCGCGCTGGGGATCGCGCTCATCTCCACGGTGCAGGGGTTCGCCGTCGACCTGATCCACTTTTTGTTCGGCAATGTGCTCGGCGTCTCCACGTGGGATCTCTCGATGATCGCCGCGTTCGGCGGGGGAGTCCTTGCGCTTCTCGTCCTCTTCTACAAGGAGTTCCTCATCGTGTCGTTCGATCCCACCCTCGCTGTGACCCTGCGCCTCCCGACATCGTTCTACCGGTACCTCCTGCTCGTCCTCATCGCGGTGACGGTCGTCGTCTCACTGCAGACGGTCGGGGTCGCGCTCATGCTGGCGATGCTGATCACCCCCGCGACGACCGCGTATCTTTTGACCCGCCGCCTGCCGTGGATGATGGGCGTCGGCGCGGCCATCGGGATGCTCTGCGGGGTTGTCGGCCTCTATCTCTCCTACTACTGGAACGTGGCCTCCGGCGCGGCCATCGTCCTGGTGGCGATCGCCCTGTTCCTCCTGGTGCTGCTCTTCTCCCCCCGACGGGGGCTCCTGCGCAAGCTTGCGCGGAGGTAGGCCGCTCTGCTGTCGAATTACGGCTGCGGAAGGGGCCATTCCGGGTATGACAAAGAGCTACAGATGTCGAGCGCCGGCTCTCGTTAGGCAAAAACAGTCCCGTTGTCCAAGCATGTCGTATCATCGAGCTTGCCATTTCTGTAAGCGGCGGTGGCCGGGTGCGCCAGCGATGCTGGTTCTAGTCTCGAGGATGACGGGTTGTCGGGATGCTTGCCCGGACACGGTGTCCGATCGGGGTAGACAGCAGGTCGAACGCATAGGGACCGTTCGCGTAGGGGGATAGAAGCCATGCGCAAGCCAACGCTCGAACCTCTCACACAGCGACATGACTGGATGCGGGTCCTGCGCCGCGTTGCGGCAACTCCAGGACGCTACGTCCGGCCTTGGTATCTGGCGTACCTGCTGCTCGGCGCGGTCACGGCGGGCATCATCCCCATTCTCTTCCCATTGATGATCAGCGGCGCAACCCACAACCTCTCGACCGTCGCCTTTGTAATGGCGGGCTACAACCTCGGCCTCCTGATGTCGCCGGTGTGGGGAACGGTGGCCGAACGCCGCAGGCTCTACAGAACGGTCTTCTTCGGCGGCCTCTTCCTGACGGCGGCGGCGACAGCGCTCATGCCGTTCATGACCGGCCTTCATGAGTGGCTCCCTGTGGCGTTCGTCATCGGTGCCGGATCGGCAGCGGTGGCCACGGTCGCCACGCTCTTCATCGTGGACTTCGATCCGCGGGAGGAGTGGGAACCGCACATCGGGATGCTGCAGAGCTTCAACGCCATTGGACAGGTCGTGGGGCTGCTGCTTGCGGGGATCTTTGCTGGGGGGGCGTTCGGAGCGGGCCTGTGGGTCGCCGCGCTGTTGCTGATGCCGGCGTTCTTCCTGGGCGGTCTCGGACTCCCCGCGGGGGGCCGCGCTCAGGAAAGACAGCCGCTCGCGAGGCGGGTGAGGAAGCATCTGGATATCCGCGCGCTTGCGGTCTTCCCTCGGCTGAACTTCCCGTCGGGCATCGAGTTTCACTTGCACCACCTGAACATGAATGGGTTGCGCCAGCTCCCAGCCGTGGTTGGGACGGCGTTCGGACGCTTCCTGCTCTCTTGGTTCATGCTCGCCTTCGGCGTCGCCGCGTTCTTCACGTACTTCCCGCTCATGCTGGCGGATGCCTACGGGATCCCCGCGCACGTGACGTCAGCGACCTACGCTCTGGTGGCGGCTCTCGGGATCGGTGTGTTCATCTTGACGAGCCGGCTGATCGCGAGGTTCGGATCGGGGAAGGTGTATCGGGCGGGGCTGTGGGTGCGGCTTGTCGGCTTTCTGTTCCTAATGCTGCCGTTCGTCTTTTCCATCAGGCATTCCAGTGTCTTGGCGCTGGTGGCGTTCGCGCTCATCGTTTTGGCGTGGCCGGTCCTGAGTGTGGCGGGCACGGGGATCGCCGCCCGCTTGGCGCCGTTCAGCGAAGGGGCGGCGCTGGGTCTCTTCAATGCGTCGCTCGCATCCGCGACGGTGATCGGTACCTTCGTGAGTGGACCGCTTGTTCGTGCGTTCGGGTATGCCGTGATCCCCGCCGTTGCGATCGCGGGGCTCCTGATAGCGATCGTCCTTGGGTTGCGCCTGGATGCTCCGCCCCACTCCGCTTCGTCCGAGCACGGGGGATCGCCGGGCAAGAGCTGACGGCCTTGTAGTGTGGGGAGCGAGCTGGCGCAACGTGAGTTGTACGCCTGTCGCTTGGGGAAGCGGGCGTCGTCCTTCGGCGAGAAGCGGTCTATGGGAGGCCTGGCTTTGCGAATCAGGCTTGCGATGTCTGTTGTTCCTCAGACGGCACCCGAATCGGAAGGGCCCCCACAAGTAATGAGGAGGGGATTCATAGGGAATAGAGTTCCGGATGCTCCTCAAGGAGCCATCCTCGGATGCTTTCGCAGGGTTCCTCCGCAAGCGGAATGGCCTCGGCGGTAAGGCCGTCCGAGACTTTACTGACGCGGATGTAGTCGATTGTATTCCGCTTCTTCTGCACCGCCTCGATCTGCAGCAGCGCCGCCGAGTCGAATTCCACGGTGTAGCGAGGTGACTGGATTGCGTAGTAGCGATAACTGGAATTGCCCTTGGGCACTCGGTACCCCGAGGCGTGAAGCGCGGCTCGCGCCGCAGTGAGGATCGCTCCGTACGAGCAACTCAGATTGCGTTCTGGACTCAACCCGGCGATTGACCCGTCGCGCAGATCGGTTTCCACGACAGCCAATAGATCGGAGATCTCCTGGTGTGTTACACGGTGAGGAACGATCAATCTTCGGCCATCGAGATGACCCGGTACCCCGCGGGGAACCGCTGCTCCTTGAGGCTGCGGGTTCCTTCGTGGGTTGCGCGGGAATCGAGTGGGAAACACAATCGCACTCTGTGCGACGGAAGTCGGAACTGCGGGGGGACTGTGTGGCGATCGACAAGCGGCTGATCAGCGTCTATCTCGCGCTCGGCGGGGCGATGCTTGCCTGGGGGCTCTCCTTCCTGGCGACGAAGGACATCGTTTCGGATGTGCCGGTCCTCTCCCTCCTCTTTGTGAGGTTCAGCGTTGCGTCGCTGCTCTTGGGCGCCATCCTGTGGGCTCGACGAGGCTTCCGCCTTCCGCGGCGCGATCTCATCATCCTGTCGGCGCTCTCGCTCTTGAGCCCGGTCGGCTACTTCCTGTTCGAAACGTTCGGCGTGGCGAACACGCAGCCGAGCCACGTATCGGTGATCGTCGCCGCCATCCCGACGGCCGTCTTCCTGATCGCGTGTCTCAAGCGCCAGGAGCGGTCGACCGTGAAGAAGGGGATCGGTCTCGTCATCGCCTACGGAGGGATCTTCGCGCTGGTCGTCTCCGGCCTGCACGCGCCGGGGGCGAGCGTGCTCGGTGACTGCCTGGTCCTCGGGGCGGTGGCGTGCGCGGCCGTGCGGACGGTGCTCATCAAGGACGTGCTGCGGCGGGTGACGCCGCTTCAGGTGACGTTCTACCAGTTCTCCGTCTCGCTCCTCCTCTTCGGCCCGCTGGCGGCGACCGACGGCTGGGACTGGGTCGGAACGATCACCATCGTACAGGTCGTGGAGATGCTCTTCCTGGGGATCATCTGTTCGGCCGGGGCCTTCTTTGCCCTGCACTACGCGCTCTCCCGCCTGTCGGCGACGCGGGTGGCGGCCTCGACCAACTTCATCCCCGTGATCACGCTGCTTGCCGAGGTGCTGCTCCTGGGAACCGGCGTCAGTCTGCTCAAGGGGCTGGGGACCGCCGCCGTGATCGGCGGGGTCCTGTTGACGCAGCTCGGTGAGCGACCGGTCGCGCCGGTGGTGCTTGACGAAGGGTGAGTTAGTTTACCGTCGGCTGCGCGAGGCGGTGTTGGAGGCTCCCTGTGTGCCCCAGCCGCGCCGAGAGCGGATCGTCTCTTGGATGGGGGACAACGGGTTTCGCTGCGGTTGCCATCCTTTCCTTTCTTCAGTTCATCGGGTAGGCTAGAAAGGTACTGGGAATCACGGGATAGCGAGCGGTTGAGCAAGACAAGGAGGGAAACAAGCGTGCTGAGAAGGGGCTTGATCGTTGCCGGGGTGGCGGTTCTTGTGCTGGGGATCTGGGCGGGAGCGCTCGGTCAGGAGGATCCGTTCGCGTCGCTTTCGGGTCCGGTTGCGAAGGTGGAGACCTGGGCCTACAAGGCGGGGGAGGAAACCGGCGGTTCCGTGGGGGTGTGGGCGGCGCACGAGGCGGTGACCTATGACGGCGACGGCAACCCGGTCGAGAGCCTCACCTACGCCGAGGATGGCAGCATCGAACACCGGTACGTTCGAAGCTACGATGAAGGCGGGCGCCTGCTGCAGGTCGAGACGTACGGCGGAGAGGGCGAGCTCGAGGCGACGAGCTCCTACGCGTACGAGGACGGGGTGCGCGTTGAATCCTTCTACGACGCGTCAGGGAACCTGCAGCGGACCGTGCGCTACGAGCTCGACGCCGACGGGAACATCGTCCGCGCGACCCGTGAGGGCCAGAATCCGGGCGAGGTCGAGTCGTACTGGGAGAGCACCTACACGCCGGACGAAGAGCCGCTCACCCTGCGGATGTACGACGAGAAGGGCGAGCTCTCCTTCGCCATCGACTACCGTTACGACGCGGACGGCTACGACGTCGTCTCCACGTTCACGTTGTACGTGCTCGGCGCGGAGTTCATGAAGACGGAGTCGGGCACGATCATCGCAGAGGCAGACGCGCACGGCAACTGGACCGAGAAACGGGTATACGATCACACGGACATCTCCGGCGAGATGACGTGGACCCTCGCCGAGACCCACCACCGCGTGATCACCTACCGGGAGTGAGCGGTTCCCAGGAAGGCCGGCGGCCTCGGCTCGGGGAGCTTCTCCTGTTCCGCAGGCGACGCGTAGGACGGGTTGAACCGCCGGAACGTGTCGGCGATCAGTCGTCCGCCCTTGATGGCATCGGCCTCTTGGTAGGCGCGTATCTTCACGCTGGCATGCCTTCCGCAACGGCGTGTGGGTTCCCCGTGGCGAGATGGAACAGGCGTAGCTGCCTGTCTTGCTGACCGTCGGTGGCGGCTGCGAGTCAGCGCATCGGCGGTTGTGTCTCCCCGGCTGCGGCGAAACGATGACGAGGCTTCGATGTTGGGGGATCGCGATCTCTGTTGCCTGCCGGAGTCGATGAGCGGAGCAAAACCCGGTCGGGGACCTGAGAAATCGGCATCGATGCAACGCTGCACC
>CAZBWD010000060.1:0-9709 GCA_964495585.1 uncultured Thermotogae bacterium | reverse complement strand
GCCCTTGACACTTCATCCCCCGGCCCCCCACAGGATCGCCCGCTCGACGAGGTACACCGCCGCGACCAGGAGTGGGTAGAGGACGAACAGCGACAACGCGAGCGGAAAGACCTGGAACATCCCGCTTTTCGGCTTCGACGGCCAGGAGAACCCCTCCGCGAACAGATAGTCGATGACCGGACGCGGATACGGCCAGTCTCCCTTTTCCTCCCTGACCCGCGCGATCACGGCGCGAAACGGGGAGCGTTCGAGCGCCCAGCCCCGCAGGCGAAGGAAGGCCCCGACGAGGACGGCGATGTAGGTGAGAAGCAGAATGTCGCCGCCGGCCGTGGCGATCAGGTCGAAGCCCCCGTGCAGGGCAACGGCGAGGAGGAACGCCCCCACGAGCCAGGGGGCGCGTGCGCGCGGGCGCGGCAGGAAGCGGGCGGTGCCGACGAGGAACCCGGCGAGGCTGTCGAAGAGAATGTGGCCGGGGAAGGAGCGGGCGAGCAGGAGCACATCGAGCGTGTGACGGGCCGCGGCGGCGTTCCCCGTGCTCCAGGCGGGATAGACCCCGCCGAACAGGTAGGAGAAGTCCTCGTAGACCCCAAATCCGACGCCGAGGACGCCGAAGTAGATCGCGAAGTCGAGCGGCTCGGCGAGGTCGGGGAATCGCAGCCGCCAGATCGAAAGCGCCATCACCGCGAACTTGATCCCCTCCTCGACCAGCCCCGCGCTGACGAAGGCGGAGAAGGGGCCGGGGCGGGCGCCGAGGGGGAGAAAGCGGTGAAGGACGGCGACGGGCAGGACGGCGAGCATCCCCACGGTGAACACGACGGTCACCGTGGTTCCCGGCAGGCGGCGCAGCGGGTTGCTCCGGTAGAGGAGGAAGATATAGGCCAGCGAAAGCCCGGCCGCGAGGTAGACCGTCTGGACGAACAGGTTCATCGAACCGCGATCGGAGGCTGGAGGCGGGTCCTACAGGAAGTGCAGCACATAGTGGTAGTAGAAGAAGAAGACCGGGAGCGCGAACAGAAGGCCGTCGATCCGGTCGAGCGCCCCGCCGTGTCCGGGCAGGAAGCTCCCGGAGTCCTTCACCCCGGCGGCGCGCTTGAGCTTCGATTCGAAGACGTCCCCGAGCTGGACCGCGATCCCGACGAGGAACGAGGAGGCGACGATGTGCGGGAACCCCTCCCAGAACGCGAACTGCCGCCACACCGGGGAGAAGGAGGCTCCGAGCAGCGCGCCGAGGATGGTGAACAGGAAGCCGCCGGCGATCCCCTCCCAGGTCTTGTTCGGGCTGACGTTGGGGAAGGCCTTGTGGCGGCCGATGAGGCTGCCGACGAGGTACGCCCCGCTGTCGTACCCCCAGACCATGAGCAGGATGACCAGGGCGTGCGTCGCCCCGACGCGCGGCTGGTTCGCCGGGCCGCTGATGTAGATCTGGTAGAAGAACTGGAGAAGCCAGGGGATGTACAACAGACCGAACACCCCGGCGACTGACTGGAAGAACGCGGTCGGGTGCGGCAGGCTGCGCAGGTAGCGCACGACCTGGTAGGCGATCGCGAGCAGGAGCACGACCTGGCTGTACTGCCCTTTGTAGACGACGAAACTGAAGATCAGGGCGGGGATCCACACGAGGAACTCCGGCGCGGCGAGCGGGATCCCGAGCCGTTTCATGAGCTGCAGGTACTCCACCGCGGCGGGGTAGGCGGCGACGAGGATGAGGATGCCCACGATCCATTGGACGTCGTAGCGCGTGCCCATGTAGAGGACGGTGAACACGATCGCCCCGGCGATGAGACCGCTGGCGAAGCGACGCAAGACGTTGATCCCTGTCACACGCCCTCCTTCACCGCGCCGAACCGCCGCTCGCGGTCCTGGAACGTGGCGATCGCCTTCAAGAACTCCGCCGGGGTGAAGTCCGGCCACAGGGTGTCCGTGAAGTAGAGCTCGGCGTAGGCGGACTGCCACAGGAGGAAGTTCGACAGGCGCATCTCCCCGCTCGTCCGGATGACGAGGTCGGGATCGGGGAGTCCGTCCGTGTACAGGAAACGCGAGAACCGCTCCGGGTCGACCGTCGCTGGGTCGAGTGCGCCGGCCGCTGCCGCGGCCGCGATCCCCTGGCAGGCCCGCACGATCTCCTGACGGGCGCCGTAGTTCAGAGCGACGTTCAAGGTGAGCCGGTCGTTGTCCGCGGTCGAGGAGATCGCGTGTTCGACGGTCTCCCGCAGCGGAGACGGCAGCGCATCGGTCTGTCCGGAGACGATAACCCGCACCCCTTCCCGCACGAACTCCGCGAGCTTGTCCCGGATGAACTGCTCGAGGAGGCTCATCAGGAACCGGACCTCGGACTGCGGGCGGGTCCAGTTCTCGGTGGAGAACGCGTAGAGGGTCAGGTGGGGAATCCCGAGCTTCCGCCCCACGAAACGGATCAGCCGCTCGGCGGCCTGCGCCCCGGCCTGGTGCCCGGCGGTGCGCGGCAGGTCCCGCATCTTCGCCCAACGCCCGTTCCCATCCATGATCAGTGCCACGTGCCGCGGGAGGGCCCGCGTCGTCACCCGTTCGATCAGACTCGGCATCCCGCCTCCACGAAGAACGGCCGCGCCTCCGCCACCACGGTGAGCGACCCGGCGATGACGAGCGCGTCACTGGGGAGGAGGTCCGCCCGCGCGGCCGCGACCCCTTCAGAAACGCAGGACGTCGACCGGGCGGCGATCCCCAGGCCCACCACCACCCCCGCGAGGGTGTCCACCGAAAGGGCGCGGGGGCTCCTCGACGCGGTGAGCGTCACCGCCGAGAAGGCCGGAAGGAGCGCCCGGCAGACCGGTTCGACCTCCTTGTCGGCGAGGATCCCGAACAGGAGATGCCGGTCCTCACGGCGCGGCACGGTCTCTTCGACCGCGGCGGCGAGCGCCTGGGCGCCGGGGAGGTTGTGGGCCCCATCGAGGATCACGACCGGGGATCGACACACGACCTCGAACCGGCCGGGCCAGCGGACGCCCGCCAGCCCCTCCTCGACGGCGCGCGACGGGATCGAGGCGCCCCGCTCGCGCAGGGCCTCCACCGCGCGCAGGACGAGCCCCAGGTTCTCCGCCTGAAAGCCTCCGAGCAGGGGAAGGTCGATCCGTTCCGGAAGGCCGGCTTGAGCCACGGCGTAGGTCGCGCTGTCCCAGGTAAACCCGGTCCGTTGGACAGCCAGGGTGCCCGTGTCGAGGAGCGGGGCGCCGACACCGGCGCACTCGTCCCGCACGACCGCCATCGCCGGCGCGGAGAGCGCTCCGGCCAGGAACGGGACGCCGGGCTTGGCGATCCCCGCCTTCTCCCAGGCGATCCGTTCGATCGTCGTCCCGAGCAGCGCGATGTGGTCGCGGCCGACCGTGGTGAGGATCGAGAGAACCGGTCGCACAACGTTGGTGGCGTCGAACCGGCCACCCAGCCCGACCTCCACCACGGCGAGGTCGACCCGCTCCCGGG
Organism: uncultured Thermotogae bacterium; assembly: GCA_964495585.1. GTDB lineage: Bacteria > Bipolaricaulota > Bipolaricaulia > UBA7950 > UBA9294 > CAZBWD01. Next base: position 6,253 of record CAZBWD010000060.1, on the reverse strand, counting down.
CGAAGTGCCAGAACCCGATTGCGGTCAGCGCCTCGAACAGGGTCGGGGTGTCGCCGGGTTCCTCGAGCACCGAGCGGATCGCCGCCACCCCAGCGGCGAGCGTCTCCTCGGGGATGAACGCCTGATCGACGCAGATCCGATCCCGGAAGGCGACGAGCTCCGGAGAGGTGTACCGGCCGACGCGCAGGCCGGCGTGCTCGAGCACGCTTCCGAGCATGGCGACGACCGATCCCTTGCCGTTGGTGCCCGCGACGTGCACCGCGGGATAGGCGGACTCCGGGTGGTCGAGGGCGTCGAGGAGACGACGGGTGCGGTCGAGGCCCGGCTTCACATCGCGGGAGGGAAGACCATCCAGGATGCGTCGCGCCTGCCTGTAGTCCACGTCAGTCCTCCAGTGCGGCGAGGTTCGTTCGCAGCCGCTGTTGCTTGGCCACGAACTCCGCCTTCTTCCGCTCCTCCTTTTCCACAACGACCTGCGGCGCCTTCTCGCGGAACGCGGCGTTCACGAGGTTCGCCTTCGCTCGCCCGAGGTCATCCTCCACCTGCGCCAACTCACTGCGCAGGCGCGTGCGCTCGGCGGTGACATCGATCCACTCGGCCAGGGGGACGAAGATCTCCGCCCGGGTGAGCACCTGGCGTGCGGATCCCTCCGGTGCGGTGAGATCCCCACCTGCGGTCCAGCGGCGCGTGCCGGAGAGGGCACGCAGCGCCTCCGCCTTCTCCTCGATGAGCCCCGCGATCTGCGGGGAGGTCGTCCTGACGAGGACGTCGAGCGTGGCGGTCTGCGGGACGTTGAACTCGGCCCGGATTGTCCGCACCGCCCCGACGAGCGCCTGGAAGGTGGCCATCGCCTCCTCGGCCTGGGGGTCGCACGCTCCATTGCGCGGGAAGGCGGCGGTGGCGACCAGTTCGGGCTCGCCACCCAGGGCCTGCCAGATCTCCTCGCTGATGAACGGGACGAACGGGTGCAGGAGCTTCAGCGACTCGGCGAGCACGTGGTGGAGGATGCCCTGCGCGGCCTCATCCCGGCCGGAACCCAGGCGGATCTTGGCGAGCTCGAGGTACCAGTCGCAGAACTCGTGCCAGATGAAGGCGTAGAGGGCCTCGACCGCGAGGTTGAAGTTGTACGCCGTGAGGTTCGCCCGCACCGTCTCCACGGTCCCCGCCAGGCGGGAGAGGATGTAGCGGTCCTCGAGCGTGCTCGGCGCGGCCGGCGGCTGCGGACGATCCTCCCCGAGGTTCATGAGGACGAACCGCGACATGTTCCAGACCTTGTTCAGGAAGTTGCGCGCCTCGTCGAGCAGCGACTGCGGCAGCCGCATCGAGCGGCCCTTGGAGGTGGACTGGGCCAGGGCGAAGCGCAGCGCATCCATCCCGTAGGCGTCCCGGATCTCCATCGGGTCGACGCTGTTTCCCCGCGACTTGCTCATCTTCTGGCCGGCCTCGTCCACGATCAGCGGCGTGATGTACACCTCGGGAAACGGGACCTGCCCCGTGAAGTGAAGCCCCATCATCACCATGCGCGCCACCCAGAAGAACAGGATGTCGAATCCCGTGACGAGCACGGAACTCGGATAGAACGCGTCGAGGTCGGCGGTCTTCTCGGGCCAACCCATCACCGAGAACGGCCAAAGGGAGGAGGAGAACCACGTGTCGAGGACGTCGTCCTCCTGGCGCAGCAACACCGCCTCCCCATAGTGGGCGAGCGCCTGAACCTGCGCGTTCTCCACGTCCATCGCGCCGAACGGGGTATCGTCCGGCCCGTACCAGACCGGGATGCGGTGTCCCCACCAGAGCTGGCGCGAGATGCACCAGTCCTGGATGTTCTCCAGCCAGTCGAAGTAGAGCTTGCTCCAGCGCTCCGGCACGAAGCGCAGCCGCCCGTCGCGCGCCGCCTCGATCGCCGGTGCGGCGAGCGGCTTCATGCGCACGAACCACTGCGTGGACAGGAGCGGCTCGACCGCCGTCTCGCACCGTTCGCAGTGTCCGATCGCATGGCGGTAGGGGACCGTCTTCTCCAGGGCACCCTTCTTGCGCAGCGCCGCGACGACCGCCGCGCGCGCCGCGTCACGGTCGAGGCCGGCGAACGGACCGCCGTTCTCGTTGATCGTCCCGTCGGGTCGGAGGATGTTGATCGAAGGCAGGTCGTTGCGCTGGCCGATCTCGAAGTCGACCGGGTCATGGGCCGGCGTGATCTTCAGGACCCCCGTCCCGAACTCCGGATCGACCTCCCCCGCGGCGACGATCGGCAGCCGCCGTCCGAGGAGCGGGAGGATCGCCGTCTTCCCGATCAGGTGGGAGTGGCGGGGATCGTTCGGGTTCACCGCCACCCCGGTGTCGCCGAGCATCGTCTCGGGACGGGTCGTGGCGATCAGCAGCGTCTCCCCGTCCTCGACCGGATACCGCACGTAGTACAGGGCACCGTCGACCTCGCGGTGTTCCACCTCGATGTCCGACAGCGCGGTCTCGCAGCGCGGGCACCAGTTGATGAGGTAGTTGCCGTGGTAGATCAGCCCCTCGCGGTACAGCTCGACGAACGCCAGCCGCACCGCCCGGGACAGCCCGTCGTCCAGGGTGAACCGCAGGCGGGACCAGTCGCAGGAGCAGCCGAGCGCCTTCAGCTGGTCGATGATCTCCGAACCGTACTTGCCCTTCCAGTCCCAGACCCGGGCGACGAACGCCTCACGGCCGATCGCGTGGCGGGAGGTCCCCTCCCTGGCGAGCTCCTTCTCCACGACGTTCTGCGTGGCGATCCCCGCGTGGTCCGTGCCGGGGAACCAGCAGGCCTCGGCGCCGTCCATCCGCCGGTAGCGAATCAGTACGTCCTGCAGCGTGTTGTTGAGGGCGTGGCCGAGGTGCAGCCGGCCGGTCACGTTCGGGGGAGGGATCACGATAGAGAACGGCTCCTTCCCGCTTTCAAGCGTGGTGCGGAAGGCGTCCGCCTCCTCCCAGAGGCGGTAGATCTTCTCTTCGACCTGCGAGGGGTCGTAACGCTTGGAAAGCTCCATCCTTCTCCTTGGGACATTGTCCAGGGTTCCCATCATAACGAAGGGGTCGGAGAGCCACAATCCACTTTGTCCGCTACAGCCAGGCCGCGAGGGTCAGGGTGTAGTCGTGGAGCTCTTCGGGAGCGAAGAAGAGGGCAAGCTCGCGCTGTGCGGAGGAGAACGAATCCGAGCCGTGGACGAGGTTCTTCGTCAGGTTCAGGCCGAAGTCGCCGCGGATCGTCCCGGACTCGGCCTGCTGAGGGTTCGTTGCCCCCATCAGGCGGCGAACGATCTCCACCGCGCTGTCCCCCTCGACCGCCAGCGCGACGATCGGGGAGGAGGTGATAAAGGAGACCAGCTCAGGGAAGAACGGCTTCTGGACGTGCTCCTGGTAGTGTTCCTTCGCCCGGGCCTCCCCGACGGTGAGCATCTTCATCCCGACGATCTTGAACCCCTTGTCCTCGAAGCGGGAGATGATCCGCCCCATCAGCCCGCGCTGTACCGCGTCGGGTTTACACAACACCAGCGTGCGCTGTACGCTCATCGATCCTGGCCTCCTACGGCTTTCTGATGTAACGGCGCCCCTCGACCTCTTGGATCAGCTCCTCCAGTTGGAGGGTGAGAAGACAGTGCGCGGCCTGCGCCGGGGGAACATTCGCCCGTGAGATGATATCGTCGATGTGGAGCGGTTCAAGGCCGATCAGCTCATAGATCCGTTCCTGTTGCGGGCTCAGGTGGGAGAGGGCCTCGGGTTTCTTCCGTTGCGGCGCGCTTCGCAGCCGTGCCGCCAGATCGGGAAACTCGGCGAGCACGTCCTGCGCTGTCTCCACGAGGGTCGCCCCGTCCTTGATCAGCTGGTTCGTGCCGAGGCTCGCGGTGCTCGTGATCGGGCCGGGAACCGCGAACACCTCCCGCCCCTGCGCCAGGGCGAGCCGCGCCGTGATCAACGCGCCGCTGCGCGCGGGGGCCTCGACCACGATCACCCCCCGACAGAGGCCGGAGATGATCCGATTGCGCTGGGGAAAACTCCACTTGGTCGGCCGGGCGCGGAGCGGGTACTCGCTCAGGACGGTCCCGGAGGCCGCGATCGCCTCCATCAGCCGATGGTTGGCCGCGGGGTACGGATGGGCGAGCCCTGAGCCGAGGACCGCCACGGTGTTGCTGCCTGCGTCGAGCGCGCCGCGGTGGGCGGCGGTATCGATCCCATGGGCGAGGCCGCTCACCACGGTGAGCCCGAGCCGCGCGAGGTCCGATGCGAGGCGCCTGGCAACGGCCCGGCCGTAGCCGCTCGCCCGCCGGGTCCCGACGATGGCCAGGCTGCGCGCCGACTCGATCGACCGGTTCCCGCGCAGGCAGAGGACGGCAGGCGGGGCCTCGATCTCCCGCAGGATGGCCGGGTAGTCCGGATCGAGGATCGTGACGAGGGCGACGCCCATCCGCTCGGCCAGCTGCAGCTCGCGGTCGAGCGCCGCCTCGCTGCGGGCCTCGGCGATCCGGTCGGCGACCGTCGCGAGCCCGGGGATGGCGGCCAGGGCCTTCGCCGGGGCGGACCAGATCTCCTGGGGCGAGGAGAAATAACCGAGCAGGAGGGCCATCCGCCGCGGCGTGATCTCGGGGATCAGGTTCAGGCCGATCAGGATCTCACGCGCACTGCGGTTCATAGTGAAGATCTTAGAGCCTTTCAAACTCTCAGCCAAGGACGTCTCTTCCGGGATGGAGGGTTCTTGAGACCGGGCGGCCGGGTCGGCTAAGATCGCCGCACGGTGATATGGTGCCTCTGATTCTCTTCCTGCTCGCCTGTGCGGAGATCGTCGGCCTGATCAAGGTTGGGCAGGCCATCGGCGGCGGTCCGGTGTTCGGCGAGGTGCTCCTCTCCGGTGTCCTTGGGGTGGTCCTCCTCCAGCTGGCCGGGCGAACCGTCCTGCGGCACCTCGCGATGGGAGTCTTCGCCGGACGGCTGTCCCTGAGGACCCTGCTGCGCCGGGAGCTGTCCCTTTTCCTCGCTGGTGTGCTCCTGATCATCCCCGGCTTCCTCACCGATGCTGCCGGGCTCCTCCTGATCGCGCGTTACCTCCTGATCCGTCCGGGCCGGAGGTCTTCCCGGCCGTCTGAGCCCGACACGATCGATATCCCCTACGAGGTGCATGAGGGGGAGCCCCGTGAGTAGGCCACGGCGAGGAACAAGTAGGCGACCAGCGCGGCGATCCAGAGGCCCATGGTGGCCGGCACGGGAAGGGCCGATCCCGGGATCATCCCCAACCGCTTGACGAGGCCGATCAGCCCGCGTAACACCAGGGAAAGGCCGCCTCCCAGGGGGGCGGCGAGCGGTGTGGCGGAGAAGAGGAGCGTGAGAATCCCTGCCCACAGGGCGACGGCGGCGAGCGGGACCGCCGAGAGGTTGGCGAGGAGGACGAACGGGTACAGGGTCGCGAAGTGATAGGCGAGGAACGGGGCGGTTCCTGCCTGTGCGGCCGCGGAGACCGTGACCAGCCCGAGCGGGTAGCGGGCCAGACCGCTTGGGCCGGGGAACGCCGCGGCGCGGCGGTCCACCCAGGCGTGCACCCCAAAGGCGGGATCGAAGACGACGAGGATCGCTGCGGTCGCCGCCATGCTCAGCTGGAACCCGACATCCCAGAGGGCCGCCGGGCGCAGGGCGAGGAGGACGAGCCCCGCACCGGCCAGCCCCTGGTGCGGACTCACCCACCGACGCAGGACGAGCCCGAGATCGGCAAGGACGCTTCCCAGGGCGAGGAACGCGAACAGGAGGGCGGCGCGGACCAGGCTGACCCGCGGCCCGACGACCCACAGGACGGCCGCAACCGCGAGTCCGACGAGCGGGTAGGTGAAGACCGGCCGTAGCCCGAGGAGGCGCAGCGCGAACCAGATCCCGGCGAGGAAGATCCCCAGGTGCAGACCGGAGACGGCGAGCAGGTGCATCAGCCCGGTGCGGCTGAATGCGTCCTCGACCTCCGGGGCGAGCGCGGTGCGCTCGCCGAAGAGCAGGCTGTGGGCGAGTCCCGCCTCCTCCGGCGGGAGGAGCCGGTCGAGCGTCGCGAGGAGGTGCTGGCGCAGGGTGTCGCCCGCCCGCAGGAGAGCGGAGCCGTCGGTCGCCAGCGGTTCTGCGGCCTGTGGGCCGTCGAGAGTCATCGTGGCGAACACCCCCTGCCGCGCGAGGTAGGCGCGGTAGTCAAAGTCGGGAAAGCGCTGCGGGATCCGCACCGACCCCCCCAGGTGCAGCCGGTCCCCGTAGCGCCCGGCGGTAGGGG
>CAZBWD010000059.1:0-9837 GCA_964495585.1 uncultured Thermotogae bacterium | reverse complement strand
CTGGGGATCCGGGCGGTGCGGTTGACCGGAGGGGAACCGCTCGTGCGGGAAGGGATCGTCGATCTCGTGGCGCGGCTCTCCCGCGTCCCCGGGATCGGGGAGCTCGCGATGACGACCAACGGCACGCTGCTTCCCGGGCAGGCCGGTCGCCTGGCCACGGCCGGGCTGCGCCGCGTCAACATCAGCCTCGACAGCCTGCGGCCGGACCGCTACCGCGCGATCACGCGCCACGGCCGGCTCGAGGACGCCCTCGCCGGGATCGAGGCGGCAGGGCGCGCCGGGCTCTCCCCGGTCAAGGTGAACACCGTGGTCCTGCGCGGCGTGAACGACGATGAGATCGCCGACCTGGCGGCAAAGACGGTCGAAGCGGGCTGGACGGTCCGGTTCATCGAACCGATGCCCGTCGGCGGGGACGTGCTCCCCGGGGGCGCGGCGGCGTGGCTCGTCCCCGGCGAGGAGATCCGCTCCCGGATCGAGGCGGCGTTCGGAGGGCTCGAGGCGGTGGGCGGAAGCGGGAACGGCCCGGCGCGGGAGTACCGCCTGCCCTCCGCGGCCGGACGGATCGGGTTCATCACCCCGGTCAGCCGGCCGTTCTGTGCGGGCTGCAACCGGCTGCGGTTGACCGCGGACGGGAAGCTCCTCGGCTGCCTGTTCGGCGACGGGGAGATCGACCTGCGCGCGCCGCTGCGCCGCGGGGCTGGGGTGCGGGAGATCGCCGGGCTCCTGCGGGAGGGGATCCGGAAAAAGCCGCAGGGGCACCGGCTTTCGACCGGGCAGGCGAACGGCCGGGCGATGTCGCAGATCGGAGGGTAGGACGATGCCGGACGCGGCGCTGAGTCACCTGGATGAGGCCGGCCGGGCGCGGATGGTCGACGTCAGCGGGAAGCCCGACACGCACCGGGTGGCCGTCGCCAAGGGGGAGATCGCGATGGCCCGAAAGACGCTCCGCCTGATCAGTGAGGGGGGGATCGCCAAGGGGGACGTCCTCGCCGTGGCCCGGGTCACGGGGATCCTCGCCGCCAAGCGGACGGCCGGGCTGATCCCCCTGTGCCACCCGCTCCTCCTGACCGACATCGCGGTCGCGTTCGCGGTCGTCGAGCCCCCCCCGCGGATCGAGATCACGGCGACGGTGAAGACGGTCGGCAAGACCGGGGCGGAGATGGAGGCGCTGACCGCGGTGAGCGTGGCCGCGCTCACGATCTACGACATGGCGAAGGCCGCCGACCGGGCGATGCGGATCGGCAACGTCCGCGTGGTCAGGAAGAGCGGCGGGAAGAGCGGCGAGTGGACCCTCGCGGAGGCGTCCGATGCCCGGTGAAGAGATCGCGATCGGCGTGCGGCTGTTCGCCGCGCTCCGCGAGGCGCTGGGAGGGGACCGGCTGACCCTCCGCGTCCCGGACGGGGCGACGGTGGAGGGGCTCCTCGACCGCCTCGTGGCGGAGCACCCCGCGCTCGAGACCTACCGGCCGCACCTGCAGGTCGCGGTCAACCGCACGATCGTCGGAGGGGGCGCGGCGCTGCACGACGGCGACGAGGTCGCTCTCCTGCCGCCGGTCGGGGGGGGATGAGATGCCGGACCGCATCGAGATCGTGACCGGGCCGATTCCCGTCGAGGGGATCGTGGCGGGGCTGACCGATCCGGAGATCGGGGCGGTGGCGACGTTCACCGGCGTGGTCCGGGGCGCCTCCGGCGGCCGCCCGGTCCTCCGGCTCGAGTACGAGGCGTACCCGCAGATGGCCGTCGAGGCGTTTGCGCGGATCGCCGCGGAGGTGAAGGCCCGCTGGAAGACGATCGCGCACGTGGCGATCGTCCACCGCGTCGGCACGCTCCAGGTCGGGGAGACGGCGGTCGTCGTCGCGGTCGCTTCCGGGCACCGGCGGGAGACGTTTCCCGCGCTCACCTACGCGATCGACCGGCTGAAGGAGGTCGTCCCGATCTGGAAGAAGGAGATCGGGGAGGAAGGAGGGGCATGGAAGAGCGAGGCGCAGGCGGGGCGGTTGCGGACCTGACCGTGGAGGAGGCGCGATCCCGGATCCTCGCCGGTCTCGCGCCGCTTCCAGCCGAGCCGGTCGGACTGCTCGACGCGCTGGGGCGCGTGCTCGCCGAGGATGTGGCCGCGGCGGCGGACCTCCCACCGCACGCCAACTCGGCGATGGACGGCTACGCGCTGCGCGCCGCCGACACGGCAGGGGCGCCCGTCCGGCTGCGGGTCATCGGAAAGCTCGCCGCGGGGTATCCCGCAAGGCAGGAGGTCCTCCCGGGGACGGCGATCCGGATCATGACCGGTGCCTGGATCCCGCCCGGTGCGGACGCGGTGGTCCGGTTCGAGGACACCCGCGTCGAGGGGGAGTGGGTCGAGATCCCAGCGAGCGTTCCCGCGGGCAGAGACGTGCGGTGCGCCGGGGAGGACGTCCGTCGTGGGGAGCGGGTCCTCGCGAGGGGGACGCGGCTTCGGCCCGCGGAGATCGGGATGCTCTCGGCGCTCGGGCACGAGACGGTCCGCGTGACCCGCCGGCCGCGCGTGGGGATCCTCGCCACCGGCGACGAGCTCGTCCCGGCGGGCGCGGCGCCCGCGCCCGGGAAGATCCGCGACGCGAACAGCGCTTCCAACGCGGCCCAGGTGCTCGTGGCAGGCGGCGAGCCGGTCCTCCTGGGGATCGCCTCGGACCGCGACGCGGAGATCGCCCGGCGGGTGCGGGACGGCCTGGCGCGGGAAATCGACCTGTTGCTCGTCTCCGGCGGGGTCTCGGCCGGGGACTTCGACCGAGTGAAGGACGTCCTCGCGGCGCAGGGCGAGATCGCGTTCTGGCGGGTGCGGATGAAGCCCGGCAGGCCGCTCGCCTTCGGCCTCCTCGCCGCGCCGGCACAGGAGGCGGCGGTCCCCGTCCTCGGGATGCCCGGCAACCCGGTCTCGGCGATGGTCTCCTTCGAGGTCTTCGCCGCGCCGGCGATCCGCACGCTGCTCGGCGCGGCCGACGTGATGCCGCCGGCCCGCGAGGCGGTCCTCGTCGACGAGGTGGCGCACAAGGACGGCCGCCGTCACTTCGCGCGGGTGCGGCTCGAGGAGCGCGGAGGCAAGACGCTCGCCCACCTCACCGGGGATCAGGGCTCGGGGATCCTCTCCTCCATGGTCCGTGCCGACGCGCTCGCGGTCCTGCCGGAGGATCGCGAACGGATCGAGCCCGGGACGCAGGTGGAGGTGATCCCGCTTCGATGACCGCACGAGCGAGCGATGGACCGATCCGGGCGGGGGTCCTCACGGTGAGCGACCGCTGTGCCCGCGGCGAGCGGCCCGACGAGAGCGGCCCGCTGCTCGCGGCGCTGCTCGCCGACCGGCTGGGGGCGGTCGTCGCGGCGCAGGACATCGTGCCGGACGAACGCCCGCAGATCGCCGCCTGCCTGGAGGCGTGGTGCGACGAGCGGCGCCTCGACCTCGTCCTCACCACCGGCGGAACCGGCTTCGCGCCGCGCGACGTCACGCCGGAGGCCACCCGCGGCGTGATCGACCGGGAGGCGCCGGGCCTGAGCGAGGCGATCCGCTCCGAGGGGTTCCGCAAGACCCCCCACGCCCTGCTCTCCCGCGGGGCCGCCGGGATCCGGGGAAGGACCCTGATCGTCAACCTGCCCGGAAGCCCGCGGGCGGCCTCGGAAGCGTTCCTCGTCATCCGCCCCGCGCTCGGCCATGCCGTCGAGCTCCTCCGCGGCGGGCCGGCGAGTGAGACGCACCACGCGTTTCGCGGGGAGAGGGCACCGTAGCGGTCTCGGGTTGCACGCGCCGGTGGGCTGGCGCAGAATGCGCCCGGCGGGGGACACGCCGGCGTCCGCCCGCGAGGGGGAGGCCATGGACGAGGACAGAGAAAACCTGGAGCGGCTGAAGGACCGCCACAAGGGTAAGTTCGTCTCCCCCGACGAGGTGTTCTCCCGGATCCACCGTGGCGATCGGATCTTCATCGGGACCGGGTGCGGCAAGCCGCAGTACCTCGTCGACGAGATGGTCCGCTACGTCAGGGAGCACCCCAAGGCGTTCTTCGACGCGGAGGTGCTCCACATCTGGACCCTGGGCGTCGCGCCGTACATGCGGGAGGAGTTCACCCAAAACTTCCGCCACAACGCGTTTTTCATCAGCGGGAACACGCGCGAGAAGGTGAACCAGGGGCTGGCGGACTACACGGCGATCTTCCTCTCCCAGGTCCCCGACCTCTTCCGCCGCCGGGTCGTCCCGATCGACATCGCGCTCGTTCAACTCTCCCTGCCGGACCGGCACGGGTACATGAGCCTGGGGATCAGCGTGGACATCGTCCGTGCCGCCGTGGACCACGCGAGGATCGTCGTCGGCCAGGTGAACGCCGCGATGCCGCGGGTGCACGGGGACAGCTTCGTCCACGTCGATGGCGTGGATTTCCTGCTTGCCCACGACGAGCCGCTCCTCGAGTACGATGCGGAGGCTCCCGACGAGGTCGCACACCGGATCGGCAAGTACGTCGCCCGCCTCGTCGAGGACGGTTCGACGATCCAGGTCGGATACGGGCGCATCCCCAACGCCGTGCTCGACAACCTGAAGGGCAAGCACCACCTCGGGGTCCACACCGAGCTTTTGAGCGACGGGGTGGTCGAGCTGATGCAGGCGGACGTCATCGACAACACCCAAAAGACGCTCGATCGGCACAAGGCCGTGGCGGCGTTCTCCATGGGGAGGAGGGCGACCTACGCGTACCTCTCCGACAACCCGGCGGTCGAGTTCCGCCCGGTGGAGTACACCAACGATCCGATGATTATCTCCCGGCAGGAGAGGATGACGGCGATCAACACCGCGCTCGAGATCGACCTCACCGGTCAGGCGACCGCCGAGTCGATCGGCCGGCTCTTCTACAGCGGGATCGGAGGCCAGGCCGACTTCATGCGAGGCGCGGTCCTCGCGCCGGGCGGCAAGTCGATCCTCGTCCTCGAGTCGACGGCCAGGGACGGGGAGATCTCCCGCATCGTGCCCATGCTCCCCGAGGGGGCGGGGGTGACCCTGACCCGCGGGGACGTCCATTACGTGGTGACCGAATACGGAATCGCCTATCTGCACGGCAAGAACACGCGCGAACGCGCGATGGAGCTCATCAGCATCGCCCACCCGAAGTTCCGTCCCTCGCTCCTGCGCCAGGCCAAGGCGCTCAACCTGATCTACCGGGACCAGGCCTACATCCCCGGCGAACGGGGGCAGTACCCCGAGGCGCTGGAGGTCCACCGCACGACCAAGACCGGCCTCGAGCTCCTCCTCCGGCCGGTCCGCCTGAGCGACGAGCCGCTGCTCAAGGACTTCTTCTACTCGCTGTCCGACCAGTCGATCTACCGGCGGTTCATCTCCACGCGCAAGGACATGCCGCACGCGCGGCTCCAGGAGTTCGTGGTCATCGACTACACGCGGGAGATGGTGATCCTCGCCGTCCTCCAGGAGGACGAGCGGGAGGTCGTTATCGGGGTCGGCCAGTACGGGATCGACGAGCAGACCCACACCGCGGAAGTCGCCCTGGTCGTCCGCGATGACCACCAGAATCGGGGCGTCGGCACCGAACTGCTCCGGTACCTGACCTACCTCGCGAAACGCAAAGGGCTCCTCGGGTTCTCCGCCGAGGTGCTCGTCGGAAACCTGCCGATGCTGCGCCTGTTCGAGAACGGCGGATTCAGGATCGAGAAGCACCGGGAGGCCGGGGTCTACGAGCTCAAGCTCCTGTTCGCAAGGGAAGTGCCACCGTACAATGCGTAGCAAGGCTGCGGGTGATGTGATGAGAACCAAGACGGATGTGGACGATCTCTTTGAACCCCGCGCGGTGGCCGTGGTCGGCGCCTCCCACAACGAGACGAAGATCGGCTACCGGATCGTGGAGAACATCGTCAAGAGCGGCTACAAGGGGGGGATCTGTCCGATCAACCCGAAGGGAGGGGAGATCCTCGGCCAGCGGGTGTATGAGGACCTCTCTCAGGTCGAGGGGCCGGTCGATGTGGCGGTCATCAGCGTCCCGGAGAAGGTCGTGTTCGACGCGGTGCAGGGCTGCGCGGCGAAGGGGGTCAAGCACCTGGTGATCATCACCTCGGGGTTCTCCGAGGTGGGGAACGTGGAGGGGGAAGAGCGGATCGTCAGCTTCGCCCGCGACCACGGGATGCGGGTTCTGGGACCGAACATCTTCGGGATCTACTCCGCGGCCGCGTCCCTCGACGCCACCTTCGGCCCGGGCGGGATCCTCCCCGGACACGTGGCGATCATCACCCAGAGCGGTGCCTTGGGCGTGGCGATGATCGGAAAGACGGCGGCCGAATCGATCGGCCTGTCCGCGCTCGTGTCGGTGGGGAACAAATCCGACGTCGACGAGACGGACCTCCTCGGGTACCTGGCGCAGGACGACGCCACGCGCGTCATCCTCATCTACATCGAGGGCGTGAAGCACGGGGAGCGGCTGGTCGAGGCCCTGAAGCGGGTGACCCGCCGCAAGCACGTGGTCGTCATCAAGTCCGGGCGGTCGGAGCGCGGGGCGATGGCCGCCGCCTCGCACACCGGCTCGCTCGCCGGGGCGGACGAGATCTTCGATCGCATCATGCGCCAGTGCGGGGTCCTGCGGGCGGAGAGCCTGCAGGAGGCGTTCGATTGGGCGCGGTTCCTCGCCGATGCGCCGCTGCCCGGCGGCAAGTACGGGGTGATCATCACCAACGGGGGCGGGATCGGCGTTCTGGCGACGGACGCCTGCGAGAAGTACGAGGTCTCCCTGTACGACGATCAGAAGACGCTGAAGGAGACGTTCTCGCCGGTGATGCCGGACTTCGGATCGTCGAAGAACCCCGTCGACCTGACCGGCCAGGCCACGGCGGAGGACTACGGCAAGGCGCTCGAGGCGGCGCTTGAGAAGGACGGGATGGACGCCGCGATCGCGCTCTACTGCGAGACCGCCCTCTTCGACGTGGACCGGCTCAAGGAGATCCTCCGCCGGGAGTACGACCGCTACAGGAGCAAGAAGCCGATCATCTTTGCGCTCTTCGGTGGGGAGAAGGTCGATCACATCGTGCGCACGCTCGGCAAGGAGGGCGTCCCGGTCTTCTCGAGCGTCTACGAGGCGGTCTCCTCCATGGGGGCGCTCTTTCGCTCCTGGCGGGCCCTCCGCGAGGAGCCGGAGCCTCCGGAGCTCTACGATTTCGACGCCGATGCGGTGGAGGCGGTCATCGACCGGGCCCGCGCGCAGGGACGGGGGTTCCTGCTCGCCGATGAGGCGCACCAGGTCGCCTCGCTGCTCGGGCTGCCGATGCCCCCCTCGATCGTTGCCGGCACCCTCCACGAGGCGGTGCGCGCCGCCGGGGAGATCGGCTATCCGGTCGTGATGAAGGTCGTTTCCAAGGATATCGTGCACAAGAGCGACGCGGGTGGAGTCGCCCTGAATTTGGAGAACGAGAAGGAGGTCGTCGACGCGTACCAGGCGATCCTGCGCAGCTGCCGGGCGTACAAGAGGGACGCGGTGATCCAGGGGGTCGAGGTGGTGGAGATGGCGCCTCCCGGGGTGGAGACGATCATCGGGGCGCGGCAGGACGGGGCGTTCGGTCCGATCGTGATGTTCGGCCTGGGGGGAATCTACGTCGAGGTGATGAAGGACGTCACGTTCCGCGCCGCGCCGGTCAGTCACCGGGAGGCACAGGACATGGTGTCCGAGATCCGTTCTTACCCGCTCCTCCTCGGTGTCCGGGGCGAGAAGCGCAAGGACATCGACGAGATCGTCGCCGTGGCGACGCGGTTGAGCAGCCTCATCCATCGGTGTCGGGACATCACGGATGTCGAGATCAATCCGCTCGTGGTCTACGATCGCGGGGAAGGGGTCAAGGCGGTGGATGTCAGGATTCTCTTGAAAGAAGCGACCGGAGGTGAAGTGAGATGGGTTCGTTGATCGTTGCCTCGACGCGGATGAGCGCGGGAAAGACCAGCGTGATCATCGGGTTGGGCAAGGCGCTCGGCAAGAGCTTCGGCTACCTCAAGCCGCTCGGCGATCGCTTCCTGTATCGTAAAAAGCGCCTCTGGGACTACGATGCAGCGCTTGTGGTCAGCCTGTTCGACCTGACCGAGGAGCCGGAGATGATCAGCATCGGGTTCGACCACTCGAAGCTCCGATACATGTATGACCGCGCGTCGAGCACGGCCGAGGTGAAACGGGTGATCGCCGAGATGAGTAAGGGGAAAGAGGCGCTGTTCATCGAGTGCGGGAAGACCCTCTCCTACGGCGCCTCGGTGTACCTCGATCCGTTGACCCTCTCCCACGTGACCGGGAACCCGGTCCTGATCGTCACCGGGGGGACCGAGGACGAGATCACCGACGACTTGGCGTTTGTGAAACGGTTCGTGGGGGCCGAGGAGGCGCGGATCGGCGGGGTGATCCTGAACAAGGTCGTCCAGCCGGAGGAGTTCAAGGCCGCGCACCTCGCCGATGTCGAGGCGCTGGGGGTGAACGTCCTGGGGGTCATCCCTTATGAGGAGAAGCTGACCACCCTGTCGGTGAGCTACCTGGCGGAGCGGCTGTTCGCGCGGGTGATCGCCGGCGAGGAGGGCCTGTCGCGGCGGATCCGCAACGTGTTCGTCGGGGCGATGTCGGTGAACGCCGCGCTCGCCGAGCCGCTGTTCGCCAAGCCGGACAAGCTGATCATCACGAGCGGAGACCGGAGCGACATGATCCTTGCCGCCCTGGACGCGGGGGGGACCTCGTGTTTGCTCCTCTCCAACAATATCGTTCCCCCGGCGAACGTCACCGCGCGGGCCCGCCAGCAGAAGGTGCCGCTCCTGCTCGTCCCCGCGGACACCTACACCGTGGCCAAGCAGGTGGACGAGCTGGAACCGCTCCTGACCCGGGAGGACACCGACAAGGTCGATCTCCTCACCCGCCTTGTCTCGGAGAACGTGGACCTGAAGGCGATCGAGGCGCTATAGGGCGGTGCTCCCGGCGGATTCGGGGCGATCTCGAGTCTCCTGCGGCGCTTGGGGAGGAAACGGCCCGGCGTTACCTTGGGTATGTGCCTGTGAGGCGGCGTCCTGACCGCTGCGCCCCTCGCCGCTTCGGTAGCTTCTTCTTTACCGAGAGGCGGTTAAGGCGCCCGGCCTGGACGTATCCGCGGGGCGCGTGAAGCAGGACGGCAGGCGTCAGTTCTTCTCGCACCTCGAAGATCACGCTCACGTCGTCCGTCCCGTCGGTCGCACCGGCTTTCGTGTGGAGCGCCGAGGTGGTATAACTAGAGGGAAGGGAGTGGACTATGGAAAAGAAAAGCATCTGTATACCCTTAGATGTGCCTCCGGCGATGCGTGCGGCCTACGAGACGAACCTCGAGCGGATGACCCACGGCACCGGTCGACTCCTGCTCATGGCTGGGGATCAGAAGGTGGAGCACCTGAACGACGACTTCTACGGCGCGGGGATCCCGGCTGACGACGCCGATCCCGAGCACCTGTTTCGGATCGCCTCCCGGGCGCGGATCGGCGCGTTCGCCACGCAGCTCGGCCTGATCGCCCACTACGGGATGGACTACCCGGACGTTCCGTATCTCGTCAAGCTCAACAGCAAGACGAACCTCGTCGAGACGCAGCAGCAGGACCCTGTGAGCCTGCAGTGGCAGACGGTCGACGAGCTCCTCCGGTTCCGCGAGGCCTCGGGCCTCGCGATCGTCGGCGTCGGGTACACGATCTACCCGGGGAGCGAGCGGGAAGCGGAGATGCTCACCCAGGCCGCACGGTTGATCTTCGAGGCGCACCAGCACGGCCTGGTCTCGGTGATCTGGGCCTACCCCCGCGGTCGCGCCGTGGCTGACGAGCGCGACGCGCACCTGATCGC